>JAKSOM010000027.1 GCA_024405585.1 Acidaminococcaceae bacterium
GTCTGCTTCGCAGCCACCCCTCCCTAATGTGAGGGGCATTGCTTTGCGAAAATTAGCGATTATACACTGACTCTTGTCCGCCCATAAAGGGGCGGGGGACCGCTTGCGGTGGTGGGGTGAGCAATTACGTTGCCAACTTATCTTATGCAGTCGTCACCCCCGCATCCATCAAACTGTAGCGACGTATGGCATCCATCTTTATGGCGTAGTCCTCATCCTCCGTATGTATTCTACAACAATTCCTGTTTCATTACAAGAAAAAATGCAAATTGGTTGGTGTCAAGTTACCTTTTTGCCCGGGTGCGGAACCCTGATGGCTGCTAACTTTTTCCCTCCCAGGCGTGGGAGGGGTGGATTGCCTACAGGAACACAGAAAGGCAAGACGGGGTGGGTCGCTCTCTGCGAATGAAGTACTAACTCGTACTATGCGACCCCACCACCACACTTCGTGTGGTCCCCCGCCCCACGCCTGGGGCGGAAAAACTTCGCTCTCTCCTAACTTTCCTGAACCCTGACACCTAAAACCTGACACCTGACACCTGACACCTCATCCACCGCAAGTGTTTTCAATTTTCTATCCTTCGCAAAAATTCTTTCACGAAAAATGTTTGCAACGTGAAAAAACGATTTTGCCGTTACGTAACATTTCCCAAATGTTACGTAACGGAACTTTCCCATTTTCACGAAACCAACAAAAATTTTCAGTGACATTACAACCTTTCCCTGTGATGAAAACCTTGTTTTCAGTAATTTGTTCACATTTTTGTTGACATCTCAGTTACAGAATCGTAAACTTTTATATAGAGGAGGGGAAGTATCATGTTTGAACTCAAATTAAACAAAGAAATTCTTGCCGCTTTGGAGAACTGCAAAGACGCCAAGGATGTTATGGCTTTGGCAAAAACCTGATAACCTTATCCCAAATCAGCCATATCAAACTGCGGTGGAACGACGACAACCCCCTGCCCGCCAAGGCCTATTTGCAATTAAAAACTTTTTAACTGAATGTTACAACAAAAAAACGGCTCACGCCGTTTTTTTGTTGTAACTATTTTATCATCTTTCTCAATTGCGAAATTATTTTCAACCGCCCCAAATGACACGCATGATTGCCCTTGCTCCTACGTGCTATACAACCGCCGCCACAGGGTGGCATCCACACGCATTTTTCACACTCCGGGGGCAGTTGGGACGGTTCGTTCCGCTTATCCGTTTTGGGGTCAAAATCTTTAATATTACCGATGGCGTTGCCGCTGAAAGTGAAATCCTCCCAACAAATCTTAATATCCCCGTTCACATCAAAACAATATCCCGACGGCATTTCCGCCATACAAAACTCCACCCGGGGCAAATTCCGCATCTTCTTGACCTGCATCTGTCTGGCATTAAGTTCTGCAAACCGTTCCATCATTCCTATCAGTTCCTCATCCGTGGCATAATCCGCCTCCGTACCAACCAATGGTGACGCATACCATGACACATATTTGCTGCCCTGGTAACGCTTTTCCAGCTGCTTTGCCAAAATCAGCAAGTCCTCAATATTTTCCTTATTCACATTCAGCCGGATACTGACCCTAATCTTGTTTTCCCCGGCCAAATCAATATTCTTCAGCACCCTGTCCAAACTACCCAATTCCGGCGCCAGATAATTCTTAATCCGGGCATAATTCTCCGCCGTACCGTCCAAGGTAACCTGCATATGTCTGATATGCCATTTGGGGAAGCTCTCCTTGAGCATCTTCTCCGTCAGCAAACTGCCATTGGTGACGATTCTTGTGTTCAGCTTATACTCTTTTGCCAAAAAATTACTGCTGAGCCGGTCAATCAGGCCGGTGTTCAAGAGGGGCTCACCGCCGAACCAGGTAATATCCAATTCTTTGTTTTCACCAATGCGATTATCCACAAACTTTATAATTTGTTCTTCCACACCCGGCGCCATATCCGCCCTGCCGGCACTGTTTTCAAAACAATAGGCACAACGGGCATTACATTTGGTGGTGGTGGCAATGGTCAGGCCCAAGGTACTTTCCTTGATATATAACTTGCGGTATATTGTTTTATAGGCCTGCAACTTGCTGAATTCGTCCACATCCTCCGGAACAAAGAAACCTGCCGCATAAAACTCACGCAGCAATTTTTCCTCCCCCTGCTGCCGCTTCTCCAGCACTGCCAGTTCCTCACTGTTCAGCAATGCCATGCTGCAATAAAGGGTGTTATAGATAGCATGCAACCCCTTCCCCTTTTCAATATAGTTATATATCGAAGGTTTTACCCTTTCCGCATAATTCAAGGGCAACTGCTTCGTCGCATCAAATATCTCCTTTCTCGTGGCATAACCCTCCGTCGCCAGCATGGGGTTATACATTGATTTATGGATAAATTCATCCGGTGGCGCTAAAAGTAACATATTTTCCTCCTAATTTAGACAACAGGCCTTTGCAAATACTTTCCCTTTCTGAAAATACGTACAAATATATTTATGTTTTATTATATCACACCATTCTTAAAATTCCCACAAATTTACCGTCTGTCAAAAAAAATTTCCCATAGTGAAAAAATGTGATTATCGGATGTTAACATAATTGATGAATATGTTAACACCCAAGAAATCCCTTTTTCACTCTTTTTGATTTTGACAGATTAGTGTAAAACACCATTACGCTGTATTCGGAGGTAAATTTATGGCCGGCTATCCCGAACCTTTGTTACCGGAAACCCTGGAAAAATTGGTTCCGTTTTACAGTTTCGTTATTCTGTGAGGGACGGTGAGGATGGTTTAGTAAAAACTGCTTTTACATCCGTAACTTGAAATTGTGTCAAGCATTTTTTTAGGAATTTATCCACAGTTATCCACAGATTTGTGGATAACTCTGTTGAATATACGGAAAAATTGCAAAAATCGGGGATTTTCTACAAAAAACATTGAACAAATTTGCCGAATATTGTGGATAACTTGGTGGAAAGAAAAATACAGGTTATTTTTCCACAAAAGAGTGACCACTACATCATGTGGTGTATCTTCCTGTCAAGAGAAAAATTCAAAATTTTTCGGGTTGAGTTTTAATTCTGCATAACGGCGTAGTTGTGGGTGCAGACCTTTTTATTTTAATCAACGGAACATCTTACCATAGTTTATAACTTTTAACTTATAACTTCTAACCAAAAAGGCACGGCGGCCGCCGTGCCTTTTTTGTACTATTTTCAAAATGACTGGTAAAGGCCTGCGGCATCAAGCAGTACTCTTTGCGCCGGTAAGGGGTCGTTTACCATTTTTATTTCATCTTTGCTCTTAATTACTAAGGTTTTGCGATTGCTTAAATCGTATTGTTCCCAAACAAAATCATCGGAACTGGGGATGCCGGTACGGGCAAAATTTGTCCAGGCACGGCAAACTTTTTTCGCCAACGCCATGTCCGTTGTGCCGTAAATTGCTGTGCCGCCTAATTTGGGATTATAGAACACATAGGGCAATTCCGAAGCATGGGGAGCACCTGCCCAATCTGCCTTATCTGATTCTTTGGCAAAGTAGTACATATAGGTTTTGCCCTTGCCCTTGGCATGAATATGGGCTTCGGCTAATTTTATGGCAGGGATGCGGAAAGCCACATCGTTGATAAGCTCCACCCTTTGACCAAAACCGGAGATATTTTTGTCCCAATAGGAATTCTTAGTCCTGGCAATTTTCAAATAAGCATCCACCAGTTCCGTCCGGGTGCTTCTTTCGCAGGATTGTTTCGTCTTAATCCTATTAATCATATCCAAGTGATGTATTTTTTGATTAAGATTGCCGGGCGCCTCGTTAATCCAGTAACGCCATTCGTCAGTAGTGGTGCCAATCATTACATCCACATCCTTACCCAAACCTTTCACAAGGTCGTTTAACGGGTTTTCTGAAATAATGCTGTTCCCGCCACGGAGGGGATGGTTGTTAAGATTTTGGACTAAGGTTTCGCCCTCTGTTCCCATTCTTCCGGATTCCAAGCTCCATGCCTTGAGGATATCCTCCTTTTTCAAAGCCATCATATCGTCCATATTTTTGGCACCGGTGGCTTCCATAATGGCTCCGGTCTGGTTCAAGGCATCAAAAGTTTCCTGGTTCATGGTTAAATTCAATGCGCCGGACTGGATAATAACACGTTTGAACAATCCTTGGGGTGGTTTGGTTGCCAGCATAATGGAAGTCAGACCGCCCCCTGCGGATTCGCCGAAAACGGTGATATTATCAGGGTCGCCGCCGAAGGCGGCGATGTTTTTCTTAGTCCATTTCAAAGCGGCAATGGTATCCAATACGCCCAAATATCCGCTGTCTTTGAAATCGGAACTTTTGTAAACCTTGCCATCAGGCACTTTGCTTAAATCAAAGAAACCCAAGGAATTGACACGATAGTCAAAGGTTACTAAAACAATATCAGGATTTTCTTTGACCATATACTGCATATCATAGAAGGTGGAACGGGCACCTTCCCAACCGTAGGCACCGCCGTGAATGTAGAACATTACAGGTTTCTTCTTGGTTGTTAAGTCCGCCGTCCATACATTAATGTTCAAACAATTTTCATCCGTGGGGGCGTTTGCCAAATCATCAACGTCGGCTATGTCTATGATTTGCAAAGGCACAACACCGAATTCTTTTGCCTGATATACATTCTTGCTGCCGGGCAGGGGCAAGGGTGCCTTCCAACGCAGGGGGCCAACAGGTTGTTGGGCATAGGGAATGCCTTTGAAAGAGAGAACACCTGTTTCCTGTTCCTTTGTGCCCACAAAATATCCGTTATGGCATTTTACCATAAAATCATTGCCGGCTGCAAAGCCGATGGAGGCAGTAGCGAGAACTGCAAAAATTGAAAGTAATGCTGATTTTTTCATAATAACCACCTATCAAAAAATTAAAACGCACCGGGGACAATTTACACTTTTGAATACAATATGTCCGCCTGAAGAACATCGGAGAGGATTCAAAACGATCTAATTACATATTTTATACCAAATTAGGAAGAAATTCAATACCCCTCAATCCTTAATCCTTCACTCTGAACCCTGGAGCAAAATGATACAGTATCGTAAAAATCAGATTATCTGATGTTAACATAATTGAAGAATATGTTAACATCTTAAAATCGGTTTTTCTCGTTATAATCAGTTTTGGGCGGCGGAATTTTGCTGAACGAAGACGAATGAAAAGGTTTGCGATTGAATTGTGTTTTATTCGCAGCGGTTTTTTGTAGTGTCATTTGATTTTCTTCCCTTGACAAAATTCTAATTAGATAATAAAATCGTATTATCATGTGGCCGTAAGGACATTTCGGAAGTGATGAGCCGACAGTGCCCTTGCGGCTTTTTCTGTAGGTGAAAGGGATTATGGATTTATATAAGCACAGGGTTGAATATTACGAGACGGATCGGATGGGCATTACCCATCACAGCAATTACATCCGCTGGATGGAGGAGGCCCGGACCAATTATTTTATGGTTACGGGGATGGATTACCGGGAGATTGAGAAGAAGGGTTATTATTCCCCCGTCATCAGGGCGGAAATGCAGTTTTTGAAGACCAGCACTTATGAGGATGTAGTGACCATTGATGTACAGCTGGCGGAGTATGACAATGTGAAGTTCGCTTTCGATTATGTGATGACCAAGGAGGACGGTACGGTGATTTTCCGTGGCCGTTCTGAGCATTGTTTTATGACCGTTGAGGGCAGGCCGGTGCGGGTGGACAGGGTTATGCCGGAGGTGGCGGAAATATTCAGGTCGCATATCCCTGGGTGAGCCGGGGATATTTTTTTGACATATTTTTGACAAATATTCGAGTATAATTAGGGGTAGTCGAGGAAGGAAGGTGAGGATGATGTTGCAGTTTTTCAGAAACAATAAATATATGCTTTTGGGGGCCGTTTTGTTGGTGGCTGCCGGTTGGGGCGGCTGGTCCTATTATTCCGCCGGCAAGCAGGATTTGACAAGTATTAAGACGGGTACCGTTGTGAGGGGGACTTTGATCAAGAGTATCAGTGCCACCGGTTCTTTGAGTGCTGTTGATAATGTGGATATTTCTTCCAAGATTACCGGCCGTATTGTGGATGTGCTGGTACAGGAAAACCAGCATGTGTCCGCCGGGGATGTGCTGGTGCGTTTGGATGATACGGCCCTGAGGGCTACGATGAATCAGATGGGGGCCAAGCTGGTTCAGGCCAGGAATGATTTTGACCGTTACAAGAATCTGCTGGGCAGGGGAGCTATCAGTGCTTCGGATTATGACCAGTATGAGGCCAATTATTTGGTGGCCCAGAGCAATTATACCAAGGCGGCCAGCGATGTGGCAGATACGGTTATCACCAGCCCCATTGACGGCTATATTATCGGCAAGCCCACCCCCGTGGGGCAGACCATTTCCAGCGGTATCAGCACCCCTCAAGTTATCATGAGCGTGGCGACTTTGGACGATATGCAGATTGAGACCCTGGTGGATGAGAGCGATATCGGTCAGGTGAAGGTGGGTCAAAAGGTCCGTTTTACGGTGGATGCCTATAATAATGAAACTTTTACCGGCAAGGTGCGGCTGGTGAGCCGCAAGGCCAAGACCGAGAATAATGTAATTTATTATACCGTGTATGTTTCCGTGGATGATGCCAAGGGGAAGCTGCTCCCCACCATGACCGCCAGGGCGGAGATTGTTGTGGACGAGATGGATGACGCTTTGTCAGTACCTTTGAACTGCATCAATGTGGAGGGCAAGCGGCGTTATGTGACTTTGTACAATACCAAGAGCAAGGAGAGCCGCCAGGTGGATATCCAGACCGGTATGGCCAGTGAGGACCGGGTTGCCGTGGTTAGCGATGATTTGCAGGATGGGGATGTGCTGCTGGCGAGAAAGGCAGTGAAGAAGCAGACTGGCGTTCGTGCCGGCGGCCCTCGTTTGTAACTTGTTAAAAATCCGTTATACTGTGTCACTGCGGCATAATTTTGACCTCGATGACCGCAAGGTCAATCTCGCCCAAAATTTGCCTTGTTCCTTGTCTAACGAATTTTTTCCTGCGTTACAACCTGCAGAAGATGAACATGGTCAAAATCCGTTATACTGTGTCAAGTCGGCATAATTTTGACCTCGAAGGGGGAAAGATAGAATGGCTGTAATTGAATTGAAAGACATAATGAAGACCTATATCATGGGTGACAGCACGGTACATGCCTTGAACCACGTGAATGTGAAGATCGATTACGGTGAGTTCACCGCCATTATGGGCCCCAGCGGCAGCGGCAAATCCACCATGATGAATATTCTGGGCTGTTTGGACCGGCCCACCAGCGGGGAGTATTATTTGGACGGCAAGGAGATTGCCGGTTATAACGATGATGAGTTGGCCCACACCCGCAATGCCAAGATTGGTTTCGTATTTCAGAATTTCAATTTGTTGTCCAAGCTTACGGCCCAGGGCAATGTGGCCCTGCCCCTGGTTTATGCCGGGGTGCCTGAGGAGGAGCGTATGGAGCGGGCGAAGCAGGCTCTGGAAGCGGTGGGGTTGGGTGCCCGGCTGGAGCACAAGCCCTCGGAGATGAGCGGCGGCCAGCGGCAGCGGGTGGCCATCGCCAGGGCTTTGATCAATAATCCTGCCATTATTATGGCGGATGAGCCCACGGGGAATCTGGACACCAAGTCCAGTTATGAGATTATGGATATTTTTGACCGTTTGCATAAGGATGGCAAGACCATTGTGATGGTTACCCATGAGCCGGATATTGCAGAGAAGACCAAGCGTATTCTGGTGATGCGGGACGGTCAGTTGGTCAGTGACGAGAGAAGGTGAAATTATGTTTCATGAATCCATTAAGATGGCTTTGGACGGCATGTTGGGGAACAAACTTCGCACTTTGCTGACTTTGTTGGGTATTATTATCGGTGTGGGTGCGGTTATCGCCATGGTTTCCCTGGGGTTCGGGGTGAAGGAGAGTATTAAGGAAAATATTTCCAAACTGGGCAGCAATACTTTGATGGTTATGAGTGGCGGTCGTACTGCCACCGGGGCCCGTCTTGCCAGCGGCGAGGGTGTGAAGCTGACGGTGGAGGATATGGAGGCCATTGAAAAGCAGGTGGACGATATTGCGGGCATCAGCGCCACCGTGAGCCGTTCCTATCAGATGGTGTATGGCAATCAGAATTGGACCTCCCGGGTGGAGGGTACCACTCCCAGCCATTTCGATATTCAAAATTACGAGTTTGCGGAGGGCCACCGGTTCGGCCAGCGGGATTTGAACAGCCGCAACAGGGTGGCGGTAATCGGCAAGACGGTGGCGGATAATCTTTTTGACGGTGACGACCCGGTGGGGCAGACCATCAGGATTAATAAGGCGCCTTTCAAGGTTATCGGGGTGCTGAAGGAGAAGGGCCAGTCCGGAGGCGGTTACAATCAGGATGATGTGGTGTTTGTGCCTTTGACCACCGCCATGAACCGGATGATGGGGGTTACCAATGTGCAGAGGATTACTATTCAGGCGAAGGATGAGAATGTCATTAACGATGTGCAGGCGGAGGTGGAGCAGGTGCTTCGCATCCGGCATAAAATCAAGGACGGCGCTTATGACGATTTTACCATTAATAATATGGCGGCGGTAATGGAAACTATGATGAGTACCGCCAATACGATAACTATGCTGTTGGGGTGCATTGCCGCCATTTCCCTTTTGGTGGGTGGCATCGGTATTATGAATATTATGCTGGTGTCTGTGACGGAGCGGACCAGGGAGATCGGTATCCGCAAGGCCTTGGGGGCAACTTACGACAATATCCTTCTGCAGTTTCTGATTGAAGCCATGGTTATCGGCGTGGTGGGGGGATTTTTTGGTGTGGTTATCGGCGTGGGGGCAAGTTATGCCATCAGCTTCCTTCTGGGTTGGAAGACGGTAATCAGCGTGGTGGCCATTGTGGTGGCGGTGGCCTTCAGCGTGGGGATTGGGCTGTTTTTCGGCATTTATCCCGCAAGAAAGGCGGCACTTTTGGATCCCATAGAGGCGTTGCGTTATGAATGAGAAGCAGGGAACAAGTGTAAAGGAGTATTTGGGGGCTTTGTGGCGGTATCTGCAAAGCCCCAAAACTGTTTTTGATATCAAGGACAGGGCCAAGGCCATGGTGTTGTTCCTTGTTGCAGTAATTTTGTTGCAGGGTCTTGTTAAAATCCTGTTCCATTGATATAATATGTTATTACTTTTCGGGGAGATTGTTGATTGATGAGGCCTTGGGGAATTTTGGGCGGGAGTTTTGATCCCATTCACAACGGTCATATTCTGTTGGCGCAGGAAGTGCGGGACAGGTTGCAATTGGAGAAGGTTATTTTCATTCCCGCTTATGTGGCGCCCCACAAGATTGGGCAGAGCTTCGCTTCGGCGGCGGACAGGTTTGCCATGACCGCTCTGGCGGTGGAGGGTATCAACGATTTTTCTGTCAGCGATATGGAACTCAGACGGGGAAGTGTCAGTTATACCGTCGACACTATGCTGGAGTTGAGAAAAATGTATCCCCGGCAGGAGTTCTATTTCATCATCGGGGCGGACAGTGTGCCCCAGTTGAAGACCTGGAACCGGATTGAAGAACTTTTTTCGTTGGTAAAATTTGCGGCGGTGTACCGGCCCGGTTATGAGGATGTGTTGGACAGGGCCAGGGAAGATTTTGGCCGGCAGGCGGAGCGGATTGTGATGGTACATACTACGGAGTATGATGTGAGCAGTACAGCCATCCGCCAGAAGGTACAGGCGGGACAGAGTATCAGTGATATGGTGCCGGCCGCTGTGGCGGAGTACATTGAGAAGAATGGTCTCTATAGATGACATCAAAGACAAACTGAAAACAGAGTTGAAGCCCAGCCGCTATGAGCATTCTGTAAGGGTTTGTGAAGCGGCTTTGGAGCTGGCGGAGCGTTACGGCTTACCGAAGGACAAGGTGGCTTTGGCCGCCATTCTCCATGATTGCGGCAGAAAGGTTTCCGTTGAAGACAGTATAGCTAAGGCCAAGGAATTGGGTTTGGAGATAGATTTTGTGGAGGAACACCAGCCCATTCTGTTGCATCAGAAATTAGGGGCATATTTTGCGGAGCATGAGTACGGTGTCAGGGACGGAGAAGTTTTGGAGGCCATCCGCCGTCATTCGGTGGGGGGCAGGAATCTTTCCGTACTTGCCCAGGTCATATATTTGGCGGATTTGGTAGAGAAGGGCAGGAAGTTTCCGGGGGTGGAGGAATTGCGCAAAGCCACCCGGTCCGGCCTGCAGGATGGCATGTTGATGGCTTATGCACACACAATCAAGTTTTTGACGGATACCAAACAGTTGGTACATCCGGATTGTGTTGAGGGATATAATCAGTTGTTGGTGAAAGGGTTGTAACAAAGGAACAGCGGGTAATTATGGACGAGAGGGATTTACAGGGCATTCAAGCGGATATCGAGAGAAAGCGCCTGGAAATTGAAAGCGAAATTGAAGAGAAGAAAAAGCGGGTGGAAATGGAATTGGCTGCCCACAGGAAGGCCATGGAGCAAAAGCTTTCCGAACAGCGGGCGGAGATGGAGCGGCGCCACCAGGAGCAGATAAAGCTTATGAACCGCCAGGTCAATGCCAGGGAATTGGCCGCCAAGATTGAGGCGGAGTTTTTGGCCGGCAAGGAGCAGGT
>JAKSOM010000270.1 GCA_024405585.1 Acidaminococcaceae bacterium
AGCGTTGCAGTTTCATATCCAAAATTGCCTGTGCCTGACGCTCGCTCAAAGCAAATTTTTCACACAAAGAATTTTTGGCAATCTCCGCTGTCTGACTGGCACGAATGGTGGCAATAATGGCATCAATATGGTCAAGGGCAATCTTAAAGCCCTCCAAAATATGAGCCCTGTCCTGTGCCTTCGCCAATTCATAACGGCTGCGGCGGGTAATAACCTCTTTCTGGTGGTCAAGGTAATGTACCAAAATTTGCTTCAAACTCAAAACACAGGGCTGGTTATTTACCAAAGCCAAATTGATAATACCAAAACTGGTTTGAAGGGCAGTGTGTTTCATCAGATTGTTCAATATAACGTCCGGCACCACACCCATCTTCAAATCAATAACAATCCGCATACCCCTGCGGTCGGACTCGTCACGAATATCGCTAATTCCTTCAAGAGTGCCGTCCTTAACCAAATCCGCAATATTCTCAATCAAGCGTGCCTTATTGACCTGATAAGGAATTTCCGTAACCACAATCCGCTTGCGGCCGTTAGATTTCTGTATATCTTCAAAATTAGTTTTGCTCTTAATTTTGATAACGCCCCTGCCCGTGGCATAGGCCTGACGAATACCCTCAGTCCCTAAAATCATAGCGCCTGTCGGAAAATCAGGGCCCTTGATCGCAGTCATTAACTGGTCCAAATCCACATCCGGGTTATCAATCAACATTTCCAAACCCTTAGCCACTTCGGTCAAATTATGGGGGGGAATATTGGTAGCCATACCGACAGCAATACCCGCACTGCCATTTACCAAAATAGCAGGAATCTTGCTGGGCAATACAGTCGGTTCCTTCAAACTTTCATCGTAGTTGGGAACAAAATCCACCGTGTCCTTGTCAATATCCTCCAACATGGACTCCGCAACTTTGCTCATACGCACTTCCGTATAACGCATTGCCGCCGGACTGTCGCCGTCCACGCTGCCAAAGTTGCCATGCCCGTCCGCCAACATATAAC
>JAKSOM010000271.1 GCA_024405585.1 Acidaminococcaceae bacterium
TGTTAGGTCTTTTGGGCGGTGTGGCACTCTTTATGTACGGCATGCAGCTGATGGGCGAAAACCTTCAGCGTGTCGCAGGAGCGAAGCTGCAAAAGATTCTGGAAAAACTCACGGGAGTGCTTGCCATGGGTGTAACTCTTGGCACGGTGGTAACAGCGGTGCTTCAGGCATCCGGCGCCACCATTGTCATGGCCATCGGTCTTGTTAATGCGGGAATGTTAAACCTGCCGCAGGCCTTTGGCGTAACTATGGGCGCCTGTATAGGCACCACTATGACGGGTCAATTAGTGGCCTTTAAGCTGACGGATTATATTATGGGCTTTGTCTTTATCGGTTATATGATGGAGATTTTGGCAAAGCGGAGCAGCACCCGTTTTCTGGGTATGGTAATCCTGGGCTTCGGTATTTTAATGACGGGTATGGAACTGATGGGAATGGCCATGCGGCCTTTGGCGCAGGAACCCTGGTTCATTACTTTTGTGGCAGAGGCGGCGAAGCATCCTGTTTTGGGAGTTATTTTCGGTTTGGTGATAACCGTGCTTATGCAGTCCAGTTCTGCATCCATCGGTATCTTAATTGCGTTGGGTATCAATGGTTTGATTTCTTTAGAGACCGCTTTGCCCATTGTGCTTGGCGCCAATATTGGTTCTGCGGCACCCGCAGTGCTGGCGTCCCTTAGCGGAACGACAACATCCCAGCGTTTGTCTTTGGCTAATGTACTTTTCAAAGTGATTGGCGTGGTTGCGGCAATGTGCCTGCTGCCATACTTTATTCAACTGATTGAATGGATTTCGCCGGAGGGGAATATTGCCCGGGAAATAGCCAACGGTCACACTATTTTCAATATTATCAATGTGCTGTGCTTTATGCCTGTTACGCAGCAATTCCTTAAACTGGTGGAAAGAGTTTTGCCGGAACAGGGGGAAATGCTGCCAATGAAGCCGGTGCATTTGGACGAGCATATGTTGCACACTCCCGGTGTTGCCATGGGTTTGGCAGGC
>JAKSOM010000028.1 GCA_024405585.1 Acidaminococcaceae bacterium
AGTTTGATTTGGATGGCAAAGTGCGGCCCAAGTTGGAAGAGTTGATTAAAGGCAATTTTGCCCCCGGCGGCAAGAATATTTGCCGTTATTGTCCCATCAAAAGCGTTTGCAGGAAGGGGGCGGGGGAAGAAAAATGAGTGAAAAAGCATTAACTGCCATTACCGATATTCAGCATAATGTGTATGTCAGGGCCAGTGCGGGCACGGGGAAGACCTACACCCTGACCCAAAGGTATTTGGAGATAGTGGAACGGAACCTGATGGATTGCAGTTTCACTTTGCAAAACATTTTGGCCATCACCTTCACCAAGGCGGCGGCTTTGGAAATGCGAACCCGTATCCGGGAGGAATTGCTGAAAAAAAGCCAAACTGCGGAGGGTGTGGCGGCCGACAGGTTGAAAACCCTGCTGGGTCAGTTTGACAGGGCCAATATTATGACCATTGATGCCCTGGAAGGCCAGATTATCAGGGAAAATCCGGTGGAAGCGGTGCTGGACCCGAACTATACCCTGCTGGGTGAGGAAGAATACCGGCTGAAGATTAAGGAGGAGGTGCGGCATTTTCTCCTTACCATGCTGGATGATGGGGATTATTCCTATTTGCGGCAAAGTTTTGAGTTCCGCAATATTGCCAAGATTTTGTCCGATTTGGTGCAAAAGGACAAAAGGGAAATCCTCCAGAGTGATGAACTTTTGCAATTTGAAGGGCTTGGGGAGGGGGAGGACTGCCTTCGCCGCAGCGGGGCTATGCTGAACCTTTACAGGAAATTTGAAGAGTACTTCAACCGTAAAAAAGACGGAAACGACATTCTGTCCTTTGGTGATACGGCCCGCAGGGCGGTGGAACTTTTGCAAAGGGACAGGGGCATTGCCAAAAAGTATCAGGACATGTTCAGGTATATTATGGTGGACGAATTCCAGGACACCAATGCCAACCAAAGAAAACTGGTGTACCTTTTGACCGGGGATGCCACCGGTGCAAAAATTTCCGGTGACAAATTGTTCATTGTGGGGGACAGTAAGCAAAGCATTTACCGTTTCCGTGGGGCGGAGGTACAGGTTTTCAATGATGTGTGCCAGGCCATTCGGGAGAAGGGTGGCAATTCCTATACCCTGGGCACCAACCGCCGTTCCTATCCCGGGGTATTGAACTATGTCAATGAGGTGTTCGCTTCCGGGGGCTGGCTGCCGAATTACGCAGAGGAAAAACTGGAACCTTTTTATAAGGATGCCCGGGCCGAAAAACCGGTTTTGAATATTTTTGATGATGCGGGAGGTATGAACATCGAGCAAATGTGCCGGCGGGAGGCCAGGGCGGTTGCGGGTTACGTCAAAAGGGTCAGAAAGGAAATGGCAGTGGGGGCCGAAGAGAATGGCACCCCCGGGACCAACGGCAGGATAGCCATCCTTTTGAAGGTTTCCACCCATTTGGGGGCCGTGACGGATGCTTTGGGTGAGGCCCATATCCCCTATAGCGTGGTGGGTGACAAGGATTTTTACCAACAGCAGGAGGTGCAGGATTTATATAATCTGTTCTGTTTTCTGCGTAATCCCACGGGGGAGGATATTCCCCTTTTGGCGGTGCTTCGCAGTCCCTATTTTGCCTTGAGCGACGAGGAAATTAGCGGGTTTGAATGTGCCAAGGGGCAAAACCTGTGGCAGTGCCTTTTGGAAAAAGGCACCGGGGCCAGGGCGGTCAGGGCCGGCAGCATTTTGTCCGAACTTGTGCAGGCGGCGAAGTTCCTGCCTCCGGCGGAGCTTTGGCAAAGGGTTATGGGGGTTATGAATGTGGAATTCATTCTGCTCAACCAGGAGGAGGGACGGGAACAGAATTACAATCAGCTGCTTGCCAATGTGGAAAAATTACACAAAAACTGTCTTGAGCAGTGCAATTTGCACGGTTGGGGTTTGACCCAGTGGCTGGATTACTTGAAAGATATTATGGACGAAAGCAAGGAACGGGCGGCGGATTTGCCCAGTTCCGATGCTGTGGAAATTATGACCATGCATAAGTCCAAAGGTTTGCAGTTTGAGACGGTGATTCTGCCCTTTTTGAACACTTACAAGTCGGGCAATGACAGGGACGGTTTTTTACTGAATACGGAGCATAAAAAATTCGCCCTCAAGACCGGGGACAGCAACAATAGGGAAAAGGATTATTCCTATCTGAAGGAACTGGAGACCGGGGCGGAGGCGCAGGAGAACGCCCGTCTGTTCTATGTGGCCTGCACCCGGGCGGAAAAGCGGCTTTATTTGAGCGGTTTTTGCAAGACAATGGATGACAAAAAGTCCTCAAATACTCAGTTTATGGAAATGGCCTTGGCGGGGGCGGCTATGGGTTCCCTGCTCCGGGGCGAGATGTTTGCCGAAGAGGGGGAAACCCCATCCTTAAGGCAGGTGAAATACTACGAGTTGCAGGGCCGGGCAAGGAGGGAAAAACTGGATTTTGGCACGGCATCATATTTCACCCCCAGCCGGCTGCAAATCTATTTGCATTGCCAGCGGCAGTATTACTACCAGTATTGCTGCGGCCTGCCCGGTCTTGAGGAGAAGGCCGAGGGGGATGTTTGCACCGGCAAGGGTGGGGACAATTTGACCCCTGCGGAGCGGGGTACCCTTTTGCACAAGGCCTTGGAACTTTATCACGGGGACAGCGGCAGGGCCTGGGCTGAGGCGGTCAAAACCTGCGGTTTTGCTGAAAAAATCTTGGTTGAGACCAGGGAATTGTACGAGAATTACCTGCAATCGGAATTGTTCCAAAGCATTCCTGCCGAACACCAAAGAGAAATCCCTTTCCGGCTGCCTTTGCAGGACGAGGGTGTGGCTTTCGGCGGGGTGATTGACTGCCTCTATCGGAAAGATAATGGTACTTATGGGATAGTGGATTACAAGACCGGTGCGGTGCCTGACAAGCTGAACAAGGGCTATGCCATGCAGTTGGCCATCTATGCCAGGGCGGTGGAGAAGATGCGGTTGGGCCGGGTGTCGGAATTGCAACTCCACTATTTGCAGGGTTGCAAGAAAAGTAGTATAATCGACAAGGAAAATGTTTATGCCGAGGCATTGGCCTTGGCGAAGGAGGTACAAAAGAAGAAATATGAAGAGGATTTTACGGTCAATCCCAGTCATTGCGGCAATTGCGGTTATGCTTATCTCTGTCCTTCTGCTGGGCTGCGGCAGGAAGACGGAAGCCCCATCGGCGGCGAACCGGTACAAGGCCAGGGTGGAATGGATTCATGACGGGGATACGGTGACGGTGGAGGACGAGAAAGGCGCCAAGCATAAATTGCGTATGTATGCCATTGATGCCCCTGAGCTGGCTCAACGGAGCGGCAAGGAGAGCATGAAGAATCTGATTAAGATTCTGCCCAAAAATAAATGGGTGAAGGTGGAGGTGGAAAACATTGACCGCTACCAGCGGGAGGTGGCCACCGTTTATCTTGAAGATGTCAATATCAACCGGAAACAGATTGAAACGGGGCATGCCTGGCACTATGTCAAATATGACAAGAAATTTATGAATGACTATTCCCAGGCGGAAAAGCGGGCCCGAAAGGAAAAACTGGGTCTGTGGCGGGATGCCAACCCCCAGCCACCTTGGGAATGGCGGCAAAAGAAACGGGAAAAGAAATAAAAAAATAATTCCATCGGTTTATCCGGTGGAATTATTTTTTGGGCAGGGACAAAAGCAGGATGGTCAGCACGATACAGGCGATGCCGAGAAAATCCGCCAGTATCAGGGGTGTGTGGAGCAGCCACACTGCCACCAGCACGCTGCATACCGGCTCCCAGGAGGAAATCATGGCGGTCTGGACGGGTCCGATAATCATCAGACCCTTCATATCCAGCCAAAAGGTCAGCACTGTGGCACCCAGCAGCAAGAAGAGGAAGGCAGCGGTGGCCCGCCCGTCCCAGCCGTGGACTATATCGAAGGGGTTGGCCATGCCCATCATTCCCAGTCCGCTGAAGAGCTGCCCCCAGCCCAAAACCGTGGCGATGGAATATTTTTTCAGGAGCTGCAAGGGATATACCTTGTAAAAGGCCATGCCAAAAGCGGCCACAGCCCCCGCAAAAAGGGTCAAGGGGGACAGATGCAAGGTGGTGTAATTGCCGTGGGTGCAAACAAGAAAGACACCCACTATGGTCAGCACTACTCCAAGATAATCTTTGGAATTCAGAGTGTCCTTGCCTTGAAAATACTCCCACAGCAGGACCAGTACGGGACAGGTGTATTGCAGCACCGTGGCGGTGGGGGCGTTGCACAGTTCAATGCACCAATAGACACCGTATTGGCAGCAGAAAACCCCGAAGGCGGCGAAGATGACCAGGGACAGAAAATCTTTCTGCACAGGTTCAAGAATATTATTTCCTTGGCTGCAGGCGATGAAAAGAAAAATCAGCCCGGCGGAAACCTGGCGGAGCATCACCAGCCAGGCGGCGGAGATGCGGTAATTTTCAAAAAGGAACTGCCCGGATATCCCCCCCAGCGCCCAAAAAGTGGCGGCAAGAAGTACGTATGCTATTCCCAAAAGTTTCTTTGTGTTCATGACGGATAATTATAACACATCAGCGGCAGATTGTTGCAACCGGCTGCTGTTTTTTTGTTTTTGCAAGCAGAATTTCTTAAACTTGAGATTTTGGGTGTGGATAAAAAATGCCTGTTGAAAATCAACAGGCATTTTAGCTTTATTCAGGCCGTTTGGACATATCCCTGAAGCGGGTGAATTTTTCTTCAAAGAAGAGGTTGACCACACCGGTGGCACCATTACGGTGCTTGGCGATGATGAGTTCCGTGACATGGGGATGGTCCGTATCTTTGTTGTAGTAGTCATCCCTATAGAGAAAGGCCACAATGTCCGCATCCTGCTCCAGGGAGCCGGATTCACGTAAATCGCTGAGCATGGGCCTTTTGCTGGTGCGGCTTTCCACTGCACGGCTCAGTTGGCTCAGGGCGATGATGGGGAGTTTCAGTTCCCGGGCCAAGGACTTCAAGGAGCGGCTGATTTCACTGACTTCTGCTTGGCGGTTGTCTTCGCTGGAGCGGCGGCCGCTGCCCCGCATCAGTTGCAGATAGTCGATGATGATCAAATCCAATCCGCCGATTTCCGTCATGAGGTGGCGGGCCCGGCTGCGGATGTCCATGCTGCTCAAACCGCCCGTATCGTCGATATAGATGTGGGCATCATTCAGTTTGCCGCCCAGGGTCCAGAGTTTGCCCCATTCATCTTCGTTCATATCCCCGACACGGAGTCGGGAACTGTCCACCCGGGCTTCGGCACAGAGCATACGGCTGACAAGTTGTTCCTTGCTCATTTCCAAGCTGAAGATGGCCACTTTGAGGGGGTCTTTTTTCAGCTTTTTGTAGGAGCGGAGGGCGACTTCCGCCGCAATGTTCAAAGCCAGGGCGGTTTTGCCCATGCTGGGCCTGGCTGCCAGGATGATGAAGTCACTGGGTTGCAGACCGCTGGTCATTTTGTCAAAATCAATGATACCGGTGGGAATCCCCAAAAAGCCGGTGCTGGAGTTGGACAGCTCAGACAGTTTGTCGATGGTGTTTTTGACCAGGGTGTTCATGGGGGAGAAGGTTGCCGCTTTGTTGGTTTGGGAAATGGCAAGGATTTTGCTTTCCGCCCTGTCGATGATGTCCTGCACATCGTCGGAATCCGGTTCATAGCCCATTTTGACGATTTCCGTGCCGGTTTCGATCATTTTGCGCAGCCGGGCCTTGTCCAGAATGATTTGGGCATGGTACTTGATGTTGGCAGTGGTGGGAACTTTGGCCGCAATGGAAAGGATATAGGCCATGCCCCCCACGTCTTCCAGTTTTCCGGCGGTGCGGAGGGCATCCACCAGAGTGATGCTGTCGATAACTTTTCCCAGACGCACCAGTTCCTGCATACGCCTGTAGATTTCCCTGTGGGCTTCCCTGTAAAAGTCATCCGGGGCCAGCATGTTCATCATTTCGTTAATGGCGTATTCTTCACCCAGGAGCATGGCGCTGAGGACGCCCTGTTCCGCATCTATGTTGTTGGGAATGGTTCTGGTTTCTTCCATTTTACCCCGCTACCACATTTACTTGGAATTCCGCTGCAACATCCGGATGGAGTTTGGCAATGGCGGTGTGGAGGCCAAGACCTTTGACGGGAGTTTTAAGTTCGATTTTCCGTTTGTCAATGTCCAGGCCGGTCTGTTGTTTCAGCTGTTCGGCAATGTCCTTGCTGGTGACATTGCCGTACATTTTGTCATTTGTACCGATTTTTACGGGTACGGTGACGGTGATTTTTTTGATTTGGGCCGCCAATACTACTGCTTCGTCCTTGCGTACTGCCGCATGGTGGGCGGCAGTGGCCACATCCGCCTTGGCCTGGTTGATGTTGGCGGCGGTGGCTTCCTTGGCCAGTTTTCTGGGCAGTAGGAAGTTACGGCCGTAGCCCTCAGCCACTTCTACGATTTCGTTGGCTATGCCAACGGATTTTACATCCTGCAATAAGATAACTTTCATTTTGTTTCATCCTCCTCTTGTTGTTTGATTTGTTTTGTGAGAAGCTCAAGGGCTTCTTCAAGGGTTTTGTTTTTTATTTGGCAGGCGGCCATGTTCTGGTGTCCGCCGCCGCCCAGTGCCTCCATCATGAGTTGCACGTTATAGACGGTGCCGTCGCTGCGGGCATTCATGCTGATGGTGTTGGTATTTTCAAATTGGGTCATCACACAGGCCCCGTGTACGCCCTTGGCCTGTACCAGTTCGTCTGCTGCCTGAGCAGAAAGTACGGTTGTTTCCGAGGTTTTTTCTTTAACGCTGTTGGTGACCACTGCAAATCCGGGGGTTATAAATTTGGCTTCCGCAATTAATTTGGAACGGTAGCGGAATTTGTCAAAACTTTCAGCGAACAGTTCGTTCACCAGGGTGATATTGGCACCGAACCGTCTCAGGAAAGCGGCTGCTTCGAAGGTCCTTTCGTTGGTTTGGACTGTAAAGTTTTTGCTGTCCAGCACAATGCCCAAGTACAGTTTGGTCGCTTCATAAGGTGTCAGTTCCAGGTCTTCGTCAAAATAGGGGAAGAGTTCCGTAATCATTTCCGAGGTGCTGGAGCTGGATGGTTCCTGGTAGATGCCGTTTATGTTGGCGATAATGTCTTCGCTGCGACGGTGGTGGTCGATGAGAATGCGGTGGGATATTTTATCCAGCAATAGAGGCATGGCGCAAAGTTGTTTGCGGTGATGGTCCACCAGGATCAAAAGGGTATTGTCATCGATGTAGGGCTGAACATCCCTTTCGCTGGTCAGGATTAAGTCGTCATAGGGGTTGTTTTCGATATATTTGGCAAAAACGGTTTTGCTGTGTTGGTATTCACTGTCGGAAATGCTTTGGACGATGTGTACGGGTTTTTGCATGGAACGTGCCATTACAGCGATGCCGATGGCGGAGCCCAGGGAATCAAAGTCCTCACCGGTATGTCCGGCAACCAAAATGTGACTGGCTTTCCCTATTTCTTCCCGTAGCATTTGGGCCACAATCCTGGCCCTTACCCTGTTGGCTTTGGTAACCACCGTTCCCGTGGCGCCGAAATAGTTCAGCCGGTCGTGGTTGTTGACAACCACTTGGTCACCGCCTCTGTTGAGGGCCATGTTCAGTGCATCTGAAGCCTTTTCCAGTTGTTCATTCAGGTTGTCGCCGTCCATGGCTACGCCGATGCTCAATGTGGGGGTCATCCGGCTGCCTACATTGATGAGATGGGCACTATTGAGAATGTCGAACCTTTCTTTTATAATGGTTATCATTTCCCGGTGATTGAATCCCATCATAGCGGAGTCGTTGCCTAAATGTACTATAAAGCCCTTGTTGGTTTTAACCCATTTGGTGAGCATAGAGCTGAGGGCACCGTTTAGGGTTACGACACCGCGATCGGAAAGGGAACGAATCACTTCATCATAGTTGTCACAACGGACATAGCACAGGGCCAATTTTGTATCGTTGTACTTTTGACGCAGGGTGGAAAGTTCGGTTACATCATAGAGGTATACGGAAACGCTGCTTTGGTTTTCCTCTTTTGAGGTACTTCTAATTCTTCTGCCTTGCAGGGTGTAAGTCCTTTCTTCGATGCTGACGGTTTGCAGGACCTGTTCTTGCTCGGATATGATGTCGAAAAATCCTTTTTGGACCGGCAGTAAGCTTTCCATGTGATAACCCAAGATTTGGGGACGGCTGACAATATCCTGAAATTTGTTATTGTACCATTGCAACAGACCATTGGTATCAAAAATGCCAATACCCACCTGCATATAGGCAATGGCAAAATGATTGTCCTTTTGTACGTTTTCAATCATATCGTCCAAGTATTTGCTGTAGGCGGTCATGCGTTGTTTGTGCCGCCGCATCTCCAGTTTGTAGGACAAGATTACCGCCAAAAAGACCAGGGGGATGGTTATGGGTTCCAAGTAAATAAGAACACAGCCCAAAAGCAGGGTTGGACCGAATATTACCGGATAGTTTGGTTTGAACAGGGAACTTTTTTTTACTATCTCATTGAATTTGGTGCTCACTTTTCACTCCTCTTAACTTTCTGAAGTCCGCAATGCAGTCGAAGGCCCCAATCCACAGTACTGCAAAACTGATTATTTGAAACATAATGAGTACTGTTACAATATGAGCCCAGAAGGTGGGTTTGTTTTTTGCGTGTACGTACCAGTAGGCAATGGCCAGTCCCTGCAGCATGAAGACGCTGCTGGAAACCATTTGTATATTTACGGCAGTGAGGTAGGCCCAGTGTTCCGGTCCGTAGTATTTGACCGCAAAGCCCACCGCCATTAAGCTCAGGCCGAAGGGCAGCAGCCACCAACGGGGGATGACCAGGTTGCGGAAGGGGGGGATGTCTTCAAATTTGTTCCCCAGTTTGGTGAGAATTTTCTTGGCAACCCAATAGTTGATGAAGGCCAGGGCGGGGGCGGTTATCAGAAAGGCCCCCGGCATAATTATCCGCATCATTTTGATGAGTTCCTTGTAGGAGGCAACGCTGGCGGCAATTTCCGCTTCCGCCACGCCGTGGCTTCGTTGGAATTCGGCCATTTGCAGCAAACTGTTGTCAAAGGAATCGAACATCATAGCGATGGGGTTGATGTCAAGCACTAAAAAGGCGATGGCAAAATTGATGACCAGGGCCAGGATGCCCCCTAAAGTGCCGTAGGTGAGTATTGTCAGGGGGCTGCTGTTGCGACGCATGCATTCCCCCAGGATGATGCCCAGGATGCCGAAGACCGCCACCAGGATGAAGGCCTGGAGGGGGTTGATGAGCATGGCGCAGATGAGGCCGGCCACAACGGTGGTCAGGAGGGACCATTTCAGTCCGTTTCTTACTCCGCAGGCAATGATGGGCAGGGGCCAGATGAAGTTTACAAAGGCCCCTAAAACAGGAATATAAATTGCAATTAGGGCCATAACGATGGCAACGGCGGCAAGGATGCCGGCTTCCACCATGGCAGATGTTTTACGCATAGTTTCATTATTATACTACATTAACTCTGTTTTGCAAAGTTCTATTTCGGGTGCTATAATTACACTATGGTTAGAGGTCGCTTCGCTCCCACACCTTCAGGCAGGATGCATTTGGGGAATGTCTATTCCCTTTTGTGTGCCTGGGCCCATGCCAGGAAGCAGGGTGGGGAGATGGTTTTGAGAATTGAAGATTTGGATGAAAGCCGTTGCCCCCGGGAGAACGCCGAACAGTTGATTGATGATTTGTTGTGGCTGGGTTTGGACTGGGATATGGGGCCTTTTTACCAGTCCTGGCGGCAACAGATTTATGCGGGGTATGCGGATGCCTTGCAGAAAGCAGGGCATACTTTTCCCTGTTTTTGCAGCAGGGGGGAACTTCATGCCGCCCAGGCACCCCATCTCAGTGACGGGCGTTACCGTTATCCTGGTACCTGCCGTAATCTGACTAAGGAAGAAATTGCCGTCAGGAGTTTTATCAGGTCTCCGGCCTGCAGGGTGCGGGTGGATGGGGAGCCCCTGATTTTTACGGACGAACATTACGGCAGACATCAGTACAATCTGGATGAGGACAGCGGTGATTTTATCATCCGCCGTTCCGATGGGGTTTATGCCTATCATTTGGCGGTGGTGGTGGATGATGCCCTGATGGGGGTCACGGAAGTGGTGCGGGGTTGTGACCTGTTGGATTCCGTACCGGTGCAGATGTATTTGTACAAACTTTTTGGTTTCCCCCCACCGGATTACTGTCATTTGCCTTTGATGATGGGGGCGGATGGCAGACGGCTGGCCAAGCGTGACAAGGATTTGGATATGGGGGTGTTGCGGGAAAAATACACGCCTGAAGAAATAAGTGGGTACATCGCCGGGCAGATTGGTTTGGTTCCACGAAAAGAAAAAATCACAGCCAAAGAGTTTTTACAAATATTTAATGTAGATAAATTACCTTGTGAGGATATTA
>JAKSOM010000029.1 GCA_024405585.1 Acidaminococcaceae bacterium
AGAGAAAAAGCAGCTTATGGAAATCCTTGCGGGAGTAGAAAGCAGCGAAGAGGAATAGAGTTCCCCCCCTCATCCGTCAGCCCTTAAAACCTTATCCACTTCAACAAAAAACTCGCATCGCAGGAACTTTACTGAACCCTGATGTCTGAACCCTCAACCCTGACACCTATGACATAAAAAAATCACCCCTTTTCAGGAGTGATTTTTTTGTCTTGTTATTTCTTTGCTTTGGTGTCCTTCTCAGCCGGTTGGGCTTGCATCGGTGAGAATTGGAAGTTGACAATCTTGCCTTCCTTATCAAAGAAGAAAACCAGATTAACAACTTTTTCCTTTGTGAATGCGCCCAGATACGCTACGATATCGGCCTGGTCCATGCGTTGGAAGGCAACAAACTTGGATTCTTTCAGTTTGCCGAATTTGTCGGCAGCCGCCTTCTTCACGTTGTTGAACACTTCCTCGGTAAAGTTCTTTTTGGCTTCGGCGGCGAAACCCTTGACAACGGTATCATAAGTAACCCCGTTATTGTTGAAAATATCAATCATAGTTTCAGCAGGTTTCTGCAATTTGTTCAGGACACTGCCGTCTCCGGCCGCAAAACATGCCGTACTCATTGCCATCATAGCCGCAAAAGCCAACGTAGTAAATTTTTTCATTTCTACTCTCCTTTTTTTTAGCTATTATATCATTCTTGTTGCCGATATACAACCCTTATTTTACTTCTGCCCAAACCTTTTCCATCAATGCGGGGTATTCCGCATCCAAGAATTTAACGATTTCCGCCAGAATTGCGTTCAACAATGCGGGTTCAAATTTTTCATCTTGGAAGGTCAAAGTTGCATTAATCAGCAAATCACCTGCTTCGGAAATGGTGAATTTGAACAGGCGGTAACGGTTGTTGCAATCGTTCATAAATTTTGCAATCTTTACAAAAGCATCACCGGTTGCCACTGCGGGAGCCAACTGAACTTGAATCAGGGTGTAAACAGTGCGGTCAACCAGAATTGCAAAGGGCAACAACTGACCTTTAACTTGCATCCGGGAACGGAAAATCGTGGTTTCTGCCTCGTCACCGACATTTTGGTCCTGGAACATTTCCATTTTGTTCGCTTTGAAGAACTCCTTCAGTTTAAGGGTCTTTGCGTTCATTTTTTCTTCAGCCATTTTTTTAATCTCCTTTTCATTCAAAAAATTTTTTTCGGCAAGAGCATTTCTCTTTCCTTTCGCCTATATTTTAGCATTCCAAAATTATCATTGCAAGATTATTTTAGCATTTTTTCGAATTTTCTTGACAAAATTATGCAATTATGGTAGTTTATAGTAAAATATTTTACAATTATTAATCTTCATTTTGTAATGCGAGGTATAAAATGGCCTTGACACAAATCGAATTGTCCCAAAGATTCTACAAAAAACAAAAATTGCAGAAGGCGGCGGACAAATTGTTGGCGGAATGGGAACGGAGCCCCCAACGGCACCACTCCCTGCAGGATATCCGCCTGCGTATAAGCCGCATTTGCAATCTGCCCCGGGGCTGGACGGAAACAGATTACCAAAAGGCCCTGCAACAGATAAATTTTTTAGAGCGGGAACTGCAGAGCAATCCTTCCATAGTGAGTGCAATCCCCAAACTGACGGATTTGATTGTTGCCTCCCTCAATATTATCAATGCCGGCCCCCAGGACAAGGCCAGCGCCCTGATAGACGCCTTTTACCGCACCCAGGGGTTTGCCGCTGTGGAAGACCTGTACGAACATTTGGGAAAGATAATCAAAGAAGAGAAGGACCGGCAAACCGTAGTTGCCCACATGCAGGGCTTTTACGACCCCTCCGCCCTTCCCGGAACAGCCAACACCCAGCTGCCCAAGGACAACATTAAGTTCAGATTGTAAAACAAAAAGCAGCGGTTACCGTCTTCGTAGCCACTGCCTTTTATTTCAATTCAAATTTTATCGGGATTACCACTTTGCAGGCACAGGGTCTGCCGTAACGGTTTTTGGCCGCCTTAAAACGCCATTTGTAAACCGCCTTCAGCACCGCTTCGTCCAATGCGGCAAAGCCGCCGCTTTGCACAATATTGGCTTCCTCCACCACGCCCCGGCTGCTGATCAACAGTTCCACCAGCACCCTGCCCTGTTTGTCCATATTTCTGGCCGCAGGAGGATAGTCCGGCTTCACCTGTTTCAAAATTCTGGGCATGGAAGTGACATCATCCTGACCCCCATCACCCCGGCGAGCGGAAGCATTAGCCGTCACTTTTTTCGTGACCTGCTTTTTTTGTTCCGGTTTCACTTCCGGCGGCAGGGCCGGGTCAATGATTTTTTCCTCATCCTGGGGCTGTTCCACCTGCTGTTCTTCCGGTTTTTCCTGTTCCGGAACCTCGGTACGTTCCTCCACCACCGGGTTCACATCCCCCGCCGCCAGAGTCACTTCAATAATCTCGTCAGTTGAGGAAGGCCAAACCCAACCCAAAAAAACAATCAGAAGAAAACCCGCTATATGCGCCAACAGAGAAAATTCCAGGGCCTCTTTGTAGAAATGCCGCCTCTTCATTTTCCCTTGCCCAGATTGGTGGCCAAACCGAAACGAGTGATACCCTCTTTTTTGAAACCATCCATCAACTTAATAATTCGTCCGTATTCCACCTCACTGTCACCCCGCAGGATTACGGCGAACTGCTCATCCCCGGCCATCTGCTGCTTGGCCCGGGCATACAAATCCTCCGGCTGAATCTGATCCCCGTCCAAATAGATTGTACCGTCCTTTTTCACAGTCACTACAAAATTGGACCGGGACACCGTCTCCGTATGGGCCGCCTCCGGCAACTTAACAGGTATGGTTTTCATTTCCACCATATACATGGTGCTGACAATGAAAAACACCAGCAGCAGGAAAATCATATCTATCATGGGGCTCAGCATGGGCTGGGGCAAATTTTCATCTATCCTGTTTCTTCTGATTCTCATTGTTTCATTCCCAATACATCCACCAGCACGGAACCCAGTTCATCCAAATCCAATTCCGCCGCCTTGATTCTTCTGGTAAGGTAGGCATGAATACACATGGCCGCAATGGAAATGACCAGGCCAAATACGGTGGTAATCAATGCCTCACCGATGCCCGCAGTCACCGTCATGGGATTGGTCCTCTGTTCATTCAAGGCGTTGAAGGAGGAAATCATACCCGTAATGGTGCCCAACAGTCCCAGCATGGGACTCAGACCGATAATGACCCCCAACATATTCATATGATCATTGAAACCGCCAATGATTCTGTCAATTTTGAAGAAGACAATGCTTTGCAACCGCTTGCCGTATTCCTTGTAATTGTCAATAACATCCACACAAAGTTCAGCACCCGCACCCTTGCTTGCCGCTGCCAAACCTCTTGCCCCGGACAGGTCCCCCCTGTTCATCAAAGTTTCGAAATCCATGACGAACTTGGTGCCGGTTTTGGTCACTTTGTAATATTTATACCTTTCATACCCGATGAACAAAGCCCCGAAGGAGCACAACAACAAGGGCCACATGCACAAACCGCCCCTGAGAAAATAATCAATCGGTGCCCACAAAATTGTCCCAATATCCATAACAAAACTCCTCAGATAGACAAAATCCCCGCTCCATTTTGTGAGAGCGGGGATTTTTAGTTTCTTTATTCTCAGTTACCTTTGCGAGCTTCAAAGCACTCACGGCAGTAAACCGGGCGATCCTCTTTGGGTTCAAAGGGAATCATGGTCTCTTTGCCGCACTCGGCGCAAACCACGGGGAACAGCTTACGGCTGCTGTTACGTTGTTGCTTGCGGGCTCTGCGGCAAGCGGGGCAACGCTTCGGCTCATTGGTAAAGCCCTTCTCCTCATAAAATTCTTGCTCGGATGCGGTGAAAACAAACTGTTGACCACAATCAGCACACACAAGGGTCTTGTCTTCTTTCATAATTTTACTCTCCTAAAAAATCCGGTGGCACATGCCATCTTAAAAAATATTATACACAAAATTTTCTGTCCGTCAACAGAAATCTTATGGATAATCAACCTTTGACCTGGGCCATTACCTCAGCCGCAAAATCGTCGTTCCGTTTTTCCAAACCCTCGCCCATTTGGAAACGGGTGAAAGCAAGGACTTCCGCCTTGTTTGCTTCCAACAACTTACCGATGGTCTGGTCAGGATCTTTGACGAACTCCTGATCCACAAGACAAACTTCCTTGTAGAACTTCTGGATACGTCCCATAACCATCTTTTCAATAATCTTTTCAGGTTTGCCTTCATTCCTTGCCTGCTCAGCAAGAATGGCTTTTTCGTGCTCCAACTCAGCAGCAGGAACCTCATCCCGCTTCAGGTAGCCGGGGTTAGCTGCGGCAACCTGCATGGCAATATCCTTGCCCACTTCCGCAGAACCGCCCTTCATATTTACAAGAACACCAATCTTGCCGCCGCCGTGGATGTAAACGCAAACATTTTCACCTTCATAACGGGCAAAACGGCGAACACTGATCTTTTCGCCGATCTTGGCAATTGCCTCGGTCACCAATGCTTCCACGGTTTTGCCGGCAACGATTTCCGCCTTCAAAAGGGTTTCCACATCCGCAGGGTTGCTCTTGGCCACAAAAGCCGCAACGTCATTCACCAATGCCTTGAAGCTGTCGGTATTCGCCACAAAGTCGGTCTCGCAGTTAATTTCCAAAATTGCGCCCACCTTAGCATCTTCAGACACATAAGAACCAACCACACCTTCAGCAGCAATACGGCTTGCCTTTTTGGCAGCAGCAGCAAGGCCTTTTTCACGCAAAAAGTCAATCGCCTTGTCCATATCACCGTCACATGCCGTCAGTGCCTTTTTGCAATCCATCATCCCGGCACCGGTACGCTCACGCAAATCTTTTACCAAACCAGCAGTAATAGCAGCCATCTGTCTTACCTCCATCTCACTCAGCGTCTTTTTGTTCTGCAGCAACTTCCTCAATATGTGCCTCAGCTGCTGCCTCTGCAGGTGCGGCCTCAGCCTGTTCGCCCTGACGGCCTTCCAAAACCGCATCCGCCATCTTGGCACTGATCAGGCGGACTGCACGAATGGCATCATCATTGGCAGGAATGGGATAATCCAATTCGTCCGGATCGCAGTTGGTATCAACCGTACCTACAACAGGAATGCCCAGTTTGTGGGCTTCCGCCACCGCATTGTGCTCCTTGCGGGGATCCACAACAAAAATAGCGCCGGGCAACTTCTTCATTTCCTTAATGCCGTCCAAATATTTTTTCAATTTAGCCATTTCGTGACGCAGATTCAGCACTTCCTTCTTGGGAAGCAGATCAAAAGTCCCGTCAACTTCCATGGTCTCCAATTTTCTCAAATAGCTGATACGGTTTTGAATGGTCTTGAAATTGGTCATCATGCCGCCCAACCAACGCTCATTCACGTAGAACATGTTGCAACGCAATGCCTCTTCCCTAACCGCATCCTGAGCCTGCTTCTTGGTGCCTACAAAAATAACGCTCTTGCCGGAAGCAGCCACTTCACGCAAAAACTCATAGGCCTCGTCAATCTTCTTGACGGTCTTTTGCAGGTCGATAATGTAAATGCCGTTACGCTCCGTAAAGATGAATTTTGCCATCTTGGGGTTCCAACGACGGGTCTGGTGACCGAAATGAACACCGGCCTCCAACAGTTGTTTCATAGAAATACTGGACATCTTTCCCTCCTAAGTTTTTTCCCTCCGCAGAACTACACCGAACAACGGAACTTTCGGGAATCTTTCTGCGTGTGTTTTTCGCATGTTCAAAACGCATGCGTCCGATATGATAGCATATCCTTATATATAAAGCAAGAAAAATTTTACCAATTTTTACGCCGGCCCCAAAAATCGGAGCTGAGCAGCACCAAAAGGGTGGTGATTTCCAAACGTCCCAACAGCATGCTGATAATTGCCAAACCCTGGACATAGTAACCCGCCCCCGCAAATCCGGCACCGGTACCCAAATATCCCCAGGCACTTCCCGTACTGCTCATACAAGAAGCCACCATGCTGACACAATCTATAAGATTCAGCCCGCTGAAGGAAGCGGCCAACACCAGGACAAAGGAAGTGAGCAAATACAAGAGGAAGAAGCGCACCACCGATGCCACCACATCCGTCTGGACCGCCTTGCCGCCATACTTCACAACATAGACCCCGTGGGGATTGAAAATCTTGAGCAATTCCCCTTTCAACGCCTTGGTCAGAATCACACAACGGATAATTTTGAAACCTCCGGCCGCAGAAGCACTGCAACCGCCGGCGGACAACAGCACCAACAGCACCAGTTTCGCCCCCTCTGGCCAGCCCCCCACATCCGCAAAGGCAAACCCTGTGGTACTGGTGTAGCTGAGCACCATCATAAACCCGTAATGCAACGAATCCGCCACATCATAGACATCCTGCATCCAAAGGGTCAGACTCACCACCGCCGTCCCCAGCAGAATCAACCCAATATAATACCTATGCTCCGGATCCTCCTTTATGGCCTGCATATCGCCACGCCACAACTTGAACCAAAGGGAGAAATTGGTTCCTCCCACCAGCATAAAGAAAAGCCCCACCAAGGCAACATATGTGCTGGGGAATTGCATTATGCCGCTGCTATTAAAACACAACCCCCCCGTTCCCACCGTGGCAACTGTCAGGTTCAACGCATCCAGCACGCTCAAGCCGCCCAGAAGCAACAGTCCGAACTCCACCAAGGTCATGGCAAAAAAAGTCAGAATGACCACCGCAATACTGTCCCTGATCTTCGGCAGAGTGCGTTCCGTTCCCCGTCCGGGCAATTCCGAACCCAAAATGAACTCCTTGCCCCGGGTCATCTTGGGCAAGAAAGTGCTAAACAAAACAATAATGCCCACCGCCCCGCACCAATGGCCAAAAATACGCCACACCTGAAACGAGAGGGGCAAATCCTCTAAATTCGGCAAAGCCGTCAGCCCAGTGGTGGTCCACATGCTCGTGCTTTCAAAAACCGCCGTCACAACCCCCACCTGGGGCAAAGACACCAGATAGGGAATTGCCCCGAAAAAGCACACCGAAAGCCAGCCCAGGGCTATAACCAAAATGCTTTCCTTCATGGAATACTGCCAGGAAACCCGTCCGGCACAAAACCGTAACAACAAGGCAATCCCCAGAGGGACCAACATCCCCACCACAAAGGCACCCACATATTCAGTTTCCTTGGCTACGGCTATGACAAGAGAAGGCAACAAAACCAAACTGTAAACCAGATACAGTTTTCTCAGCACATAAGCCACATAAGAAAAATTCATACTCAATCCTTAGCTTCAAACAGGGATGTTATTGAAGTCATCCTGTCGTTGCGGGCCAAAATAACCAACCTGTCCCCCGCCTCCAACACGGTATCCCCCTTCGGAACAAGAACCTCTTTCCCACGCACAAGTGCGCACATCAGGGATTCCTTCGGCAAATCCAATTCCTGCACAGCTCTGTTTTGAGCCGCACTGTCCTCCCCCAAAACAACTTCTACCGCCTCCACCCGGGAATCGCCCAGATAGGAGACATTCACCACCTCACCCCGGTGGGCGTAACGCAATACCTCAGCCGCCGTAAGCATCTGGCAGAACAGCACCACATCTGCTTCCACTTTGTCCGTAAGGTTCAAATACTCGGAGTGGGTCAGCCGTACCAGAGTACGTTTTGTCCCCAAATGTTTCGCCACCAGCGCCGTCATCAGATTCAGACGGTCGTCATCCGTAATGACAATAATCAAATCCGCCTGACCGGCACCCTCCTCCTCCAGAAAGGCCATGTCGCTGCCGTCACCGCACAACACCACCCCGCCGCGAAGCTCTGCCGCCAGTTTCTGACAGATTTGCCCGTTCTTCTCGATAATCTTAATATCCTTGCCTTCCTCCAGCAGAAGGGGGGCCAAAAATTGACCGGTCCTGCCGCCACCGATAATCATAATACGCTGGGGTTTCTGATAAACCTCAGAAAACTGCTTTTGGAATTCCTCTATCCTCTCCGAAATCCCCACAAAATATACATAGTCCTCCGGCATCAGACAGTCCTCGCCGCTGGGGATAAGCACCTTGTTGTTACGGGTAATCAGAGCGGCCAAAATATCCCTCGGCAGTTCCATGTCCCTGAGTTTCTGGTTCAACAAATTTGAATCCGCACCAATCTTCGTCTCGAACATAGTCACTTTGCCGTCAGCAAATTTCTCCACATTCAAGGAACTGGAAGCATTAACGACCTGGGATATTTCCAAGGCCATGATTTCACAGGGATTGAGAACCACATCCACATGCAAATCCTGCCTCAGAAAATCCTTTTCAGAATTGCTGTAATCCACATTACGGACACAGACAATAGTCTTTTGCACCCCGTAGTGCTTGGCCAAAGTGCAAGCCACAATATTAACTTCGTCAACACCGGTGCAGGCGACAAACAGATCCGCTTCCGCCACATCCTGCCGCTGATACAATGACGAGGCGGTTACATCTCCATTCAAAACCAAACAATCTATGGTTTTTTGGATTTCTTCGCAACGCTGGGCTGATTTCTCCACCAGCACCACATTGAATTCATCCGCAACTAAAAGTTTGGCGATGTTGAAGCCCAAATCCCCGGCACCGGCCACTACAATACGCATAAAACTTGCCTTCTGTACCTTACCTCAATACCTCTGCACAACGTTTGCACAAGGCGGGATGCTCAGCATCCTTACCCACATCTTCACTATAGTTCCAGCAGCGTTCACATTTGTGGCCCATTGCGTTCTTCACGGTAATGCTCAAATCCTCCCGATCCGTAGCCACATCACCCTTACCGCCTTCATACAAAGCCGCCTGGGAAACAATAAGCAGTGCGGGCAGATCCTTCTCCACGCCCTTGAAAATTGCCAGGGCCTCGCCGGTGGCATAAAGTTCAACCGCCGCCTCCAAACTGTTGCCGATCTTCTTGTCCTTCCTGGCCATCTCCAAAACCTTGGTCACCGCACTCCGCAAGGCAATGAAATCATCCCACTTCTTCTCCAGGGCCTCATCCAAATAATCCTCTTTCACCTCAGGCCAGGGCATCAGTTGGACGGAGATGGGAGCACCTTCCGGCTTCTTCATAAACTGCCAAACCTCTTCCATTGTAAAGCTCAGCACCGGAGCCAGCATTACTACCAAATCCAACAGAATTTCATACATGGCGGTCTGGGCGCTGCGGCGTTCCCTGCTATCCGCCTTCTCCGCATAGAGACGGTCCTTCAGAATGTCCAGATAGAACGCACTCATCTCCACCGTGCAGAAATTATGGATAGCATGATACAACACATGGAAATCGTAATCCTCGTAGGCCTGAGTAACTTCCTTCTTCAAAAGTTGCAGATGCATCAGGGCCCAACGGTCCAGTTCCAACATATCCTTGTATTCAACCCTGTCCGCGGCATAATCAAAATCATTGAGATTGCCCAACAGGTAACGGATGGTGTTGCGGATCTTGCGGTACACATCACTCATCTGCTTCAAAATCTCTTTGCTCAAACGGATGTCCGCCTTATAGTCGCTGGATGCGGTCCACAGACGGATAATATCCGCACCATATTGCTTGATAACATCCTGGGGAATGATGACATTACCCACGGACTTGGACATCTTCTTGCCCTCGCCATCAACCACATAACCATGGGTCAGTACTTCCTTATAAGGCGCCCTGCCGTGGGTGGCCACACTGGTCAAGAGGGAACTCTGGAACCAGCCCCGGTGCTGGTCACTGCCCTCCAAATACATATCCACGGGCCAAGCCAGTTCCGGACGTTTGGCCGCCACAGCCCTATGGGTACTGCCGCTGTCAAACCACACGTCCATAATGTCGGTCTCCCTGCGGAAATGGGTACCGCCGCACTTGGGGCACTTGATACCTTCCGGCAGCAATTCCTCAGCGCTGTGGGCCCACCAGGCATCACAGCCCTCCTGCTCCACAATCCCGGCCAAATGATTGATGGTATCGTCATTAATCAGATGCTCACCGCAGTTCTCGCAATAGAAAACGGGAATGGGCACACCCCAGGTACGCTGACGGCTGATACACCAATCGTGACGGTCCGCCACCATATTGTGAATACGGCTCTCACCCCAGGAAGGAATCCACTTCACATCCTTCTCGATGGACTTCAAAGCCGCCTCACGGAACCCGTCCACACTGGCAAACCACTGGCTGGTGGCACGGAAAATAACCGGATTCTTGCAACGCCAGCAATGGGCGTACTGATGCTTCACATTGGCCTTACCCAACAACATATTGATGGAAGCCAAATATTTCAAAACGGGAATAT
>JAKSOM010000003.1 GCA_024405585.1 Acidaminococcaceae bacterium
CCCCCCATGCCGGCCATGACAATGGTGTCGCATTCGCCTGGCCGCAAAACCTTCAACCCGTCACCCTGACGGACCTGGGCGACGGCAGACACCCCCTGCATAGCCAAAGTGGTTTTCGCCACTTTGCAGGGTGCCGCCGCCACATCAGCGGCAATGGCAAAAGCAATTTTCTTTTCCTTCAGCAAAAAGGCCGGCAGATAGGCGTGGTCAGTGCCAATGTCGGCCAATCTTGCACCCTGGGGTACAAATTTGGCAATGGCCTGCAGACGTGCATCTATTTGCATTTTTTCGGTTGCCTGCAGCCCTTGTCTTCCCCATGACCGGTGGGGCGATAGTATTCCGCTCCCAAAAGTTCGTCAGGCAGGTACTGCTGTTCCACCCAGCCCCCGTAACTGTGGGGATATTTGTAATCCACCATATGGCCCAGTTGGGCCGCACCGGGATAATGCCCGTCCCTCAGATGAATGGGCACATTGCCGGTTTTGTTGTTCCGCACGTCCGCCCGGGCATAATCGATGGCCAAAGTGGCGGAGTTGGATTTAGGTGCATTGCAGATGTAGAGTACCGCTTCGCTCAGGGGAAGCTGGGCCTCCGGCCAACCCACAAAATCCGCCACCTGGGCACAGGCATTGGCCACAACGATGGCGTTGGGGTCTGCCAGACCCACATCCTCCGCCGCACAGATGCAGATACGCCGGGCGATGAAACGCAAATCCTCCCCGCCCTCAATCATCCTGGCCAGATAATGAATGGCGGCCTGGGGGTCACTGCCCCGCATACTTTTGATGAAGGCGGAAATGATGTCGTAGTGCTGGTCCCCCTTCTTGTCATAGCGTTGCATAGCGGTGCCGATGATGCTCCGCAGCACTTCCAGGTTAATCTCCCTCCCTGCTTTTTCCGGCAGCATAAATTCCGCCTGTTCCAGAATGTTCAAGGCTCCCCGGGCATCCCCGCCGCTGAAATCGGCGATGACATGCAAGGCCTCCGGAGTGATGGTGAAACTGTCGGCAAAACCGTTCTCCCTGTCATGGATTGCCCTCAAGAGAATCTGTTCCAGTTCAGAGGTTCCCAACCTGTCCAGCCGCACCACCTTCATCCGGCTCAACAGGGGCGAATTGATTTCAAAAAAAGGATTTTCGGTGGTGGCGCCGATAAGAATAATGACACCGTTCTCCACATAGGGCAGCAGCACATCCTGCTGGGCCTTGTTGAAACGGTGAATTTCGTCGATAAAAACAATGGTCCTGCCCTGACCGCAACGCAAATCGTCCTGGGCCCTGGCAATCAGTTTCCTGAGTTCCGGCACCCCGCTGGACACCGCATTGATGGCAACATAATTGTTCCCCGTGGTATGGGCAATCACCTCCGCCAAGGTGGTCTTACCGGTTCCCGGAGGTCCGTAGAAAAGCACACTTTGCAGGGCATCCTGTTCAATCATGCGCCGAAGGGGGCTTCCCCTGCCCACGGCCTTTTCCTGCCCTACAAAATCATCCAGTTTTCTGGGTCGCATCCTGTCCGCCAGGGGTTTGCGATATGCACTTCCGATAGCAAACAAACTTTCTTCCATACAGCAATCTTTCCACTCTGCCCTAAGTTTGGTAAGGGTCAGGTTTAGGGCATTTTTGCCCGCATTTGGGCAATACTCTCGCCAAAGGGTGGCTTCAGCACCCCAAATTCCGTAATAATGCCCGCAATCAGCTCCGCCGGGGTAATATCAAAGGACGGGTTATAGGTCTGCACTTCCGCCGGGGTAATCAGTTTCTCCCCAATCCTTTTGATTTCCTCCCCATCCCTCAGTTCAATGGGAATGTCCTTGGCGCTTTGGGCCGTAAAATCAAAAGTGCTGCTGGGGGCTGCGATATAGAAGGGTATGCCCTGGGCCCTGCAGGCCAGTGCCAGGCCATAGGTGCCGATTTTGTTGGCTGTGTCGCCATTCAAAGCAATCCTGTCAGCACCAACGACAGCACAATCAATGCCCTTCTGCCTGATGGTCCAGGCGGCCATGGAATCCGTAATCAAAGTAACAGGAATTTTTTCCTTCAACAATTCGTAAACCGTGAGGCGGGCACCCTGCAACAGGGGGCGGGTCTCATCCGCATACACCATGCTGATTTTTCCCTGCTTGTGGGCGGAGCGGATAACACCCAGAGCCGTTCCCCAACCGCAGGTGGCCAAAGCCCCGGCGTTGCAATGGGTAATCACCTTGGCGTTGTGGGGCAGAAGTTCCGCCCCGTATTCACCCATCTTTTTGTTGGTCCTAATGTCGTCGTTATAAATCTTGTAGGCCGCATCCTCCATCCTTTTGATGAGAATGTCAAAGGTGAGGGATGGCTCCGCCGTGGCCGCAATATTGTAAAGTTTGTGGCAGGCCCAGGCCAGATTCACCGCCGTGGGTCGGGCACTGATTAAATCATCCCGTACCTTAGCCAACTTTTCCAGAAAATTGCTGCCCGCCACCTCCTCCGCACCCATTACCATGGCGAAAGCGGCGGCAGCCCCGATGGCAGGGGCGCCCCTGACTTCCAATTTTTGGATGGCCTCCTTCACCCGTCGGGAAGTGTCGCAGGTGATATACACGGTTTTTTCCGGGAGTTTGGTCTGGTCAAGAACCGCCAGTTCCCCCTTCTCCCAAATCATAGTTGCATACATGACTAAACTTTGAATCCTCCATAATTGGCCATAGTGGTCTCACAACAGCAAACCTTGTCCACATTGCCTTTCCATTGCAAGAATTTATCAATTAAAACATTTATTTCTTTCTCGCTTTTTTGCATACCCTCCAACACTTCCTGGTGGCTCAAGGGGTTCTTGCTGATGCCGGCCCCGTAATTGGTTACCACAGCCACAGCGGCATAATGCATTTCCGCTTCCTTGGCCAAAATGGCCTCCGGCATACCTGTCATATTGATAACATCACCCCCCAGCATGGCATACATCTTCACCTCCGCCGGCGTTTCAAAACGAGGGCCCTGAGTAACCACCATGGTACCGGCGGAATGATATTTCACTTTCATGTCCTGCAGACAGTTTTGCAGAATTTTGCCAAGGGTGGCGCAATAGGGTTGGGAAAAATCCGCATGGGCAACGGGCAAATCCTTTCCGTCATAAAAAGTGCTGATACGGGAATTGGTAAAATCCAGCACCTGGTCGCAAATTACAAAATCCCCTGTCTTCATCTTCAGATTGCAGGATCCCACTGCTGCCGTAGCCAGGATTTCCTCCACACCCAATTTTTTCAAAGCCCAAATATTGGCACGGTAGTTTACCAAATGGGGCGGTACGCTATGCCCCGTACCATGCCGGTTGAGGAACACAACCTGGTTACCGTAAAGCGTTCCCACCACACAGGACGCTTCCCCGTAAGGGGTCTTAACGATTTTCTTTGCAAAACCTCCCACTGCATCCGGGCTATATACTCCGCTGCCGCCAATAACAGCAATCTTTCTCATTCTTTCCCTCCCTGTACAATTTGTTTTGGCAAGTGCCTCACCGGCACAAAACATTCCTCCTGCAACTAACGGCAGGACAAACAAAGCAAGCAGTTTTTTTTTGAACATCATTATTCTCCTTTCTGATCTTTGATGGCCAAACTACGCACTGCCACCGTAACGGTTTTAACCTGCAATCCGGTCATCATCTCCACATAGTCCTGTATCTTTCTTCTGAAGACCTGTGTCACTTCCATAATCTTGGTGCCGTAATAAATGATGACCTCCACATAAATTACAATGCCCTTACTGCCATCACTCCGGCGCCGGACCTTGATCTCCGTAATCCTCTCCACACATTCGTCCTCCGCAATGATGATGGAAACGATGTCCCTGATGGCGCTGTCCGCAATCAGCAGTTTGCCGTAAAAACTGAAATTGGGACGGACAATGGAGTTTTCCCCATCACCGCCAAAGGGCCTGTCCAATGAAAAAATATTCCTTGGCAAATCTGCAAAATAGCCGTTGAACCTGGGCTTCAGCTCCACGGAGGGCACAGGCACTTCATGCCGTCCCTGCTGCATCCGGGTGGATTTGGCCTGCTTAATCTCCAACTTGGTGGCCACATCCGTAATATACACCGTCTTCACCGGCTGGGGCAATTCCAACCGCCGGCAAATATTGTCAACCATATGGTCGCTGGTACCAATGACCAAAAGCCGGTTGATGATTACCTTCGCCAGTGCGGCCCTCACCTCCGCCGCATGCTCGTCCTTGTTGAAAATGGCCCGCTTCACAGCTTGAATCTTGTTCTGTTCGTTCTTTGCCGTACTCCCCGCCAAAATCCGGGAACCCTTAATCAGAATCCCGTCATCAATAATGGCATCGCATTTGTTATCATAAGCCACTTGAATGGCCCGATGACTTTTACCCGTGCCGCTGGGGCCGACAAAAGCAACAACTTCCATTACAATTCCGCCAATTTCACCAAGGTGGCCACCCCGAAGGCCGTACCTCCGTAGGACTTGCAGTCCCCTGCTTTGGTTACGGAAGCGGTGCCGCCGATATCCAAGTGGGCCCACTGCACCCCCTTATCAATGAATTCCCCAATGAAGAGTCCTCCGGTGATGGTACCTGCAGCCCTGCCGCCGGAATTCTTCAAATCCGCCACCTGACTCTTAATCAGTTCCTTGTACTCTTTGAAGGAAGGCAACTGCCAATAGGATTCGCCCACCAATTTGCCCGCCTTCACAATATCCTGGGCCAAAGCATCGTCATTGGCGATAATGGCGGCCACATCATTGCCCAGGGCGATAATGGCGGCCCCGGTCAAAGTGGCAATATCCACCACCCTCTTCGCCCCCAACCTGCAGGCGTACCATACGGCGTCCGCCAGCACCATGCGGCCCTCCGCATCCGTGGTAATCACTTCAATGGTCTTGCCGTTGGCCGCCCGGACTATATCGCCGGGCCTTTGGGCATTACCCCCGGGCATATTCTCCGCACAGGCCAAAACCGCCATCAGGTTCACCTTCAGTTTCAAATCCGCCACAACCCTAATGGCGGCCAAAACATCCGCAGCGCCGGACATATCGTCCTTCATTTCCCCCATACCCTCAGTGGGTTTGATGGAAATGCCGCCGCTATCAAAAGTGATGCCCTTGCCTACATAAGCCGTATAGGGTTCCTGGCCGGCACCATTATATTTCAGAACAATCATCCGGGGTTTATGGGCACTGCCCTGACCTACGGCCAGAATGCTCAACATGTTTTTTTCCTGCAGTTTTTTCTCATCAAGAATCTCTATTTCCAAATTGCCATCCTGGGCAATTTTCTTGGCACACTCCGCCAACACTTCAGGATAAACCACATTTCCCGGCTCATTGATAAGGTCCCGGGCCAGGCACACCCCTGCCTCCAATTTTTCCGCTTTGACCAATACTTCAGCAGCATCTTCAACCTTGGTTACAAAGGCCACGTTAATATCCGCAACTTCATCCTTCTTTTCCTGATATTTGTCGAAGGTGTAAGCACCCAGGAAGAAACCCTGGGCCAGGGCTTCCAAATAGTGCCCCTTATCGGGCTTGGCGATGATGGGAGCCATAACCTTAACCCCCTGCACCTTCAATTCCTTCAGTTTGCGGATGGCATTGGCCGCCCCGTTACGGAAATTACGGGGAGAGCATTCCTTCCCCTCGCCACAGCCCAACACCAGCATCTGTTTTACCCCTTCCCCCTCCCGATAGGTCAGAATCCCCATCTTGCCGGGTTTATAGAATTCCTCCTCTTTGGCCAAATAACCGTCCAACATGAACATCGCCTCGTCAGAAAAAATCTTTCTGTCCAAGAACTTGGGACATTCCTTGCAAAGGAAGAGCGCCACCCCCTCTTCCTTGAATTGTGCATCCGCAACTTGCAAATTTACTTTGTTTAACATTTCCGTCTCCTTATTCCCCAAACAATAATGCTTGGTTTATTGCATCCAAATAACTGATACCCCCGGCCCGCATCAAAGACAAATCACTGACCACCACCCGCATAGTCCGTTGGCGGCCTTGTCCCTGATAATGGGTGGCCAAAGCATGAATCACATAGGGCGTGCCCTCCACAGTACCCAGGAACAACAAACAATTGCCATCCGTATAAAGTGCAGCCCCAGGACGCATTTTAGTATAGGCATTAAGCCGTTCGGCACTATTTAAGCCGCTGAAATCCACATGGACCCCGTATGTCGCCTCCTGCTCATCCGCATTCCGGGGCAAATAGATCCCCATTGTGCGATAAACGTTATAAATCAAGGATGAGCAATCCACACTGTTCTTCAATCCGCCCCAACCATAGGGCATGCCGCAGAACTGAAGAGCACAACGGATGATATTATTGCAGGTGTAGGGCAAATACCCCTCCGACACATCCTTCGCCGGGACCAAATTTTTCTTTTCCACCTTCAATTTGCCGCTCTTTTGCCGCACCGGCAGCAAAACCTTATACCCTTTTTCCGTTTTGTCGGTATAGGCAATTCTGGCCCCCTGCTGGTACAAGACCTTCTCCGTGCCTATATCCACAAACATATTTTTGCCCGTCACAACCAAAAACTGTTTCGGATCCACAAATTTCAACCAATCGTCCCTATCCGCAAAAGCCAAATTATAAGTGCTGATCCACCCGCAATAGTTGGCTGCCTGCACAAAATGCAAATAACCGTTCTTGCTGGTATGAAGAACGATTACCCCCTCCCCCGGATCCAACATGGTTTCCTGAAAAACATCAAAATCCTTGTCCTCCGGGGCATAGAAAACCCCCTGGGCGGTAGGCAGGGTACGAAGGGCACTGCGGCGTACCGTAACCCCATACCTCACCCTGACAGATTTTTCCACCTTGTCCAAATTGCATTGCTCCTTCAGAATGTTTTTGTAATTGTCGCTGGCCTTCTTGCCGTTGAAATACAATTCATCCTGAAGAATATCAAACCTGCTGATTTTTGGAATGATAAAACTGCCTTCCAACTGTTCCGGAAACTGGTCCAACTTCACCATGCTGGGACTGGCCTCCCGAATCTTTTGGTTCCACTCGGCAATCTGAGCCGGGCCAAGTATTACCCTGTCCCCTTCTTGATTTTGTTGCAGCCAATAGTCCGCCGTAAGCATGGGACCATTCGCCACAATTCCTGCCGCCTGCACCGCCGTTGCCATAGCAAGGACGGTTAGCAAAAATAGCAGGCGCATCAAGTGTTTCATAACAAATTATGCTCCTTGAGAACCCTGTCCACCTTCTCAGCGGCATCATGGGAAATCTCCGTCAAAGGCAAACGGGGAGCCCCCACATCAATGCCGGTAACCCTGGTCACCGCATACTTCACAGGAATGGGGTTCGTTTCCACAAACATTGCTTGGCAAAGGGGAGCCAATTTGGCATTCAATTCCGCCGCTTCCTTCACCCTGCCATCGCTATAGGCCTGCATAATACCCTGTAGGCCTTCCCCACCGATATTGGACAAAACACTAATCAAACCGGTGGCACCAACGCTCATAAAAGGCAGAACCATCCCGTCATCCCCACTGTATATGCTAAAATCCCGGGGCAACAAACGGAAAAGTTCCGCTGTTTGGGCCACATTCCCTGCCGCCTCCTTCACCGCTACAATATTGTCAAAATCCCTGGCCAGGCGGGCCACGGTTACAGGAGCGATGTTGGATGCGGTACGGCCCGGCACATTATAAACAATGATTGGCAATTTGGTACTCTTGGCCACAGCGGCAAAATGCTGGTAATAACCTTCCTGGGTGGGCTTGTTGTAATAGGGCCCCACAATCAGAAGGCCGTCAATGGCCATGCCGGAGATCTCTTTGACCAATTCCAAAGTGCTGGCGGTGCAGTTGGTTCCTGCCCCCACCACAATCCTGGTCCTGCCCCCCACCTTGTCAATCACCGCCTGCACGGCGGCTTTCTTTTCCGCCAAAGTCATGGTGGCGGCCTCACCCGTACTGCCGCACACCACCAGACCGTCACTGCCATGCTCCACCAGCCATTGGGCATGCCTGCCCATGGCAAGGGTATCCACACCCCCAGCGTTGAATGGTGTCACCATAGCCGTCAATAATCTGCCAAAATAAGGATTAGTCATTTCGTTCTGCCCCCTTACAACTCAAACTTGGCATGCAAGGCCCGTACCGCCTCGCTCATGCACTCTTCCCGGATAATCGCACTGATGGTGTTGTCACTGTCAACCGTTTGCAAAATGGCAATGCCCTTCTCCGTCAAAGCGGAAACGAAGGAAGCCATCAATCCCAAGGACCCCCGCTGGGGCTCCAAAATAATGGTAACCTTGGCGCACCTATCGTTGCAAAAATATTCAAGACCTTCCTTGTCAAGAACCGCCCTGGTTTCACCAACCTTGCCCGCAAAGACGGCAAACATGGCCTCCCTCTCCGAAAGGTTCAGGAAGGAAACGCTGACCCCGGCCTTGGCAATTTCCCGGAAGATCTTTTCCCCGGCCGCAATATTATCCGGATTCAAACGGATTCTGAATTGGGCGATACCGTCCATATTGGCAATGCCGGTGACCGCCTTATTGCTGAAGGCCACATCCGCACCGATGGCCCCGTCAGGCCTGTCGTTGGTAATGCGGGTTCCCGGCGCATCGCTGAAGGTGGATTTTACAATCAGAGGAATATTGCTGCTCATGGCAATTTCCACCGCCCTGGGATGAATAACCTTGGCCCCATTGTGGGCCATCTGGGCCACCTCGTTATAAGTCACGGTCTTGAGAATGTTGGCATCCTTCACCAGCCGGGGATCAGCCGTCATAATGCCTTCCACATCCGTATAAATCTCCACAAACTCCGCATGGAGCGCCGCACCCAACGCCGCAGCGGTGGTATCACTGCCGCCCCGCCCCAGGGTGGTGAAATTGTGGTTGTTTTCCGTAATGCCTTGGAAACCGCAAACCACGGGCACCAATCCGTCCTCAAGGAACCGCAACAGATTGGAGGTATGGATATTCTTGATTCTGGCAGCCCCGTACTGGCTGTCGGTAATAATCCCCGCCTGGCCCCCGGTCAGGGCCACGGACATCAAACCCGCCTTCTGCAAAGTGGCAGCCATGACGCAGGAAGAAATCACTTCACCGCAGCACATCAACAAATCCACCTCATGGGCGCTGACGGAAAGATTCACATCCTTCAAAAAATCAATCAAAGTATCGGTGGCATAGGGCTCCCCCCTGCGACCCATGGCGGAAACCACAATGACAGGACTGTAGCCCCCATCAATGGCCCCCTTGACCTTCTTCAGCACCGCCGCCCTGTTCTCCGCCGTAGCGACGGAAGTTCCTCCGAACTTCTGCACAATTATCTTCATCTCAAATCCAACCTTTCCCGATCATAACTTCTGCAATTTGCAGGGTGTTCAGTGCCGCACCCTTGCGAATCTGGTCCCCCACCACCCAAAGATTGAAAGTGTTGGGCTGGGTCTCGTCCCTCCTCAACCGTCCCACATAACAATCGTTCTTATCACTGGTATAGAGGGGCATGGGGTACTTCTGCTCCGCAGGATTATCCAACATCTGCACCCCGGGGAACTTGTCAATGGCCGCAGCCATCTCCCGCAAGTCCAAATCGTGCTCAAACTCAATATTTACGGATTCGCTATGGCTGCGATATACGGGCACCCGCACCGTGGTGGCCGTAATCTTCATCTCGTAATCGTCAAAAATCTTTTGGGTCTCATTCACCATCTTCATCTCTTCCTTGGTATAGAGATTATCCAGGAAAATATCAATCTGGGGAATCAGATTGAAGGCGATGGGATAATGCTTGGGCATGGACCCTGTGGGCAAAAGTTCCGCCGTCATCTCCTGACCCCGGGTGTGCTGCAGCACCTGCCTGTCCAATTCATCAATCCCCTCTTTGCCCGCACCGCTCACCGCCTGATAAGTGCTGACCACAATCCGTTTGATCCTTGCCAAATCGTATAGGGGCTTCAATGCCATGCACATGATGATTGTGGAACAATTGGGATTGGCAATAATCCCCTTATGCTTCAAAATCGCTTCAGGATTAACCTCCGGCACCACCAGGGGCACCTCCGGATCCATCCTGAAAGTGGAACTGTTGTCAATAACCACCGCCCCGGCCTTGACCGCATAGGGGGCAAACTCTTTGGAGATACTGCCGCCGGCAAACAGGGCAATATCAATATCCTTGAAGGAATCGGCAGTAGCTTCCTGCACAACAAACTCCCTGCCGCAGGTTGTCAACATTTTACCGACGCTCCGTTTGGAAGCCAAAAGCCGCAACTCATTGAACGGAAAATTCCTTTCCTCAATCAACTTCAAAAACTCTGTGCCCACTGCACCCGTAGCACCCAAAATGGCCACATTATACTTCTTCATAACAACCCTCCCTTTGTCAAAGTATTTACAAAGTGTCTGATTTTCAAAATACTACAATTATATTGTAACAAAAAAAGTAACTGATTTCAATAATCAGTTACTTTTTTTAACAACCCTCATTACCTGTTTTTTCCTTCCGCTTGTGCTCCTCACTTCTCGCTCCCTACCACCTGACACCTATTGCACAAGGCACAAGAAGAACATTTGGTTTCTAATCCCCTATCAGCTGACTGCTGAGTGCCAATTGTTCATTTTACCACATAATTCTTGCACCCTGGGTGTCCATGTCATAGATGTAGTATTGGCTTTCCACACCTTTGAGTTTCAGGGCGTTTTGCATGGCCGCACCGATGGCTTCCACATCCTGGTCCGGGGATGCATAGGCCATGATGGTTGAACCCGCCCCGCTGATGATGGCACTATATGCCCCTTTATTCCTTGCCCCGTAAAAAGCTTCCCGTAATCCGGGAATAAGGTGTGCCCGATAGGGCTGATGCAACTTATCCTGCATAGCCGTGGGCAAATATTCATATTTACCTGATGTCAGGGCCGCCACCAAAAGTGCGGTACGGCTGGCATTCACCACAGCATCTTTATGGTTAATTTTGAAAGGAATGGCTTTGCGGGCCAGTTCCGTAGATAATTTCAATTCCGGTACACAAGCAATAAATTTGATGGGTTTGGCCGGTTGCAATACAAAGCATTTCGGCCCCAAGGACTCAAAAAAGCTAATGGTAAAGTTACCATAAATGGCCGGAGCCACATTATCCGGATGACCTTCCAGGGAATTGGCATAACGCAAAAGTTCCTCTTTTGTCAAGTTCGCTTCCCCCAGGATGCTGGCAGCCAATACCCCGCCCACGATGGCGGAAGAACTGGAGCCCAAACCCCTGCTCATAGGAATCCGGTTCACCTGTTTCAGTTTCAAGCCGATGTGCCGTCCGTTAGCCACTTTGTTCCACACCCGGAAAAAACTGCTAAATGCCAGGTTATAACTGCCGGGCTGCATATAGCCCGCACCTTCACCTTCAATTTCCAACTCCAATTTGTCATTATCCGTAATTTCATAGGTTACTTCGTTGTAAAGGTTCAGCGCCACTCCCAAGCAATCAAAACCGGGGCCGCAATTGGCCGAAGTGGCCGGTATTTTCAATGTTATCTTGTTCAATCTAAATCCTTATCCTCCACTCTGATTACACTGCAAATTTTGGCCACAACCGGCAATACTTTCAAAAGGTTCAATGCCATTTCCAAATTCATTTCACTTACCCTGTGGGTAATGACCACGATTTCCGCCGCACCGTTGGGCAAATCCTTTTGCACCACGTTACGCAAACTTACTTTTTGGGAGGCGAAAGCCGCAGCAATGGCACTCAAGGCCCCCGGTTCGTCCGTAACATTCATACGGATGTAGCAGGGAGTATACATATCCTTTTTCGCACAGAGTTTCTTTTCATTGAAGCAGGTGCAGCTGATGCGCCCCCTGTCCTTGTTCCGCAAATTCCTGGCCGCTTCCATAATGTCGCTGCAAACCGCACTGGCTGTGGGGAACCTACCTGCCCCCATACCCATAAACATGGTGTCACCCACCGCATCCCCAACTACGAAAATGGCATTATATACATCGTTGACATTGGCCAAGGGATGTTCCTCCGGCAGCATGGCCGGATGTACAGAGATGCTGACACCATGTTCCTCATCCCGTTTGGCCACCGCCAACAGTTTGATTATATACCCCAGTTCTTTGGCAAATTGGATGTCACGGATGGAAATGTCCTGAATGCCTTTAATATCCACATCTTCAAGGGAGAACCGGCTGTTAAAGGCAATAGAAGCCAGGATGACAATTTTTCTGGCTGCATCCAGTCCTCCCACATCCGCCGTGGGATCGCTCTCCGCATAACCCTTGGCCTGAGCTTCTTTCAGCACATCACCATAATCCACGCCCTCTTTGGTCATTTTAGTCAGCATATAGTTGGTAGTGCCGTTGACTATGCCCATAACGCTGTTGATGCGGTTGGCCGCCAAAGATGTTTTCAGCGGAGTGATGATGGGAATACCCCCCGCCACGCTGGCTTCAAACAGTAAATCCGTGTGGTGTTCCTCCGCCAAAGCAAAAAGTTCCTTGCCATATTTGGCAATCACGTCCTTATTGGCAGTGATTACGGATTTGCCTTTTTGCAATGCCTCCGCAATGAACTCCTTAGCCGGATGTTCCCTGCCAATCAGTTCCACCACAATTTTGATTTCCGGGTCATTCAAAATGTCTTCAATTTTGTCCGTATAAGTATAATTTTTGCCGTATTCCTTATCGTACAGGGGCATATCCTTGGTCAAACCAAAAATTTTAGCCACCTGAATTTTTTCTCCGGCTTTTTTGGCAATGTCCTCAGCGTTCTTTTCCAGAACCTTGATCACACCGCCTCCCACAGTACCCGCTCCCAAGAGCCCAAGTTTTACAGTATCCATTTTTTCTCCTTAAAATTTATAAATTTTGCCCAACGACTTCCAATCGTTTCACACCGTCAATCATACGGATTTTGTCCAAAAACGCTTCCAATTCAATACCCATAGTTTTGGTATCAATGGAAAGAGTGGTCATGGCCACACCCTGCAGGGGAATGCCCTGATTTATGGTAATGACGCTCCCCCCATCAAATGCAACCGCCCTGAGAACAGAACTCAAAACACCCTTTTTGTGTTCCAGAAGCAAAGATAAACTGATAATTTTTTCCTTACTTGCATCATAGAAAGGAAAAACAAAGTCCTTGTATTTGTAAAAAGCGCTGCGGCTCAAATCGTACTTCTGTACTGCTTTCTGAATAGTGATATCTTCATCGTAACGTAACAGTTCCTTGACTTTGATGGTTTTCTTGATGGCTTCCGGCAGAATTGCTTCCGCAATCAGATAAAAATTGCCCGTCTCTTTCATAATAACCTCCTATTTGAACTTTTTGGGATTACCCATTTTTATTTTGCTTTCGGTCCCATGAATCAACCGCAAGATATTTTCCTTGTGACGAATAATGATGAACAACCCGCAAATGGCGGAAAGCGCTATATAGGATCTGGGATAGTGCAAATACCAGCCAAGAAAAGGGCCTATGGCCGCAGCCGCTATGGAGGCCAATGAAACGTAACGGGTGAAAAAAACAATCACTCCCCATACCGCCAAACTGATGGCACAGACATCCGGCATCAGGTAGATGAGAAGTCCCAGCCCGGTGGCCACTCCTTTGCCCCCCTTTAACCCCAAAAACAGAGAATAGTTGTGCCCCAAAATGGTACCTATGGCACAAATGACCGTCAAAAAATTCATGTGGAAAAGGTAATTGGCAATGAAGCAGGCAACTATGCCCTTGAAAGCATCACTGAACAAAACTAAAGCCGCGGTCCTGGCCCCAACAGTGCGAAACACATTGGTGGAACCAATGTTATGGCTGCCGTATTCACGGATATCGATGTGGTGCAGGGCTTGGACAATCCACAGTCCGCTGGGTACGGAGCCAAAGATATAACCCAAAAGCAAACATTCCACAATGGGAAGGGCCAAGGGTTCCAAAACTGTCAAATCATGTAAACTGACCATCAATCCTCCTCGTTTTTGCCTCTGACAATGATTTTGATGGGGGTTCCTTCAAAACCGAAGGATTCCCGCAATTTGTTTTCAATATAGCGCTGATAACTGAAATGCATAATGGATGGTTCATTGACAAATAGTACAAATGTGGGGGGCTTCACTTTCACTTGGGTCCCGTAGAAAATCCTCAGCCGTTTCCCCTTGTCCGTTGGAGTGGGATTCATGGCCACCGCATCTTCCAAAATCCGATTCAGCACATTGGTGGCAATCCGCATGGAGCACTGCTCCGCCACATATCTGATGACTTCCGGCAAACGGTTGATTCGCTGCTTGGTCAAGGCGGAAACGAAAACCGGCGGTGCATATTGCAAAAAAATCAATTCCTTGCGGAGTTCCTCCGTAAAGCGGATGGTGGAATCATTTTTCTTATTGTAGAGGTCCCATTTGTTCACCACCAGCACCACACCTTTGCCCGCCTCATGGGCATAGCCCGCAATTTTTTTGTCCTGCTCCGTAACACCGGGCACCGCCTCCATCACCATCAGAACCACATCGCATCGGTCCACGGCCCTAGGGGAACGCATCACGCTGTAGCGTTCAATGTTCTCCTCCACCTGTCCCTTCCGCCGCATGCCGGCGGTATCAATGAAAAGATATTTTTGCCCGTCGATGGTCACCAATGTATCAATGGCATCCCTAGTGGTGCCTGGAACATTGCTGACAATGGATCGCTGCTGCCCCACCAAAAGGTTGAAAATACTGCTCTTTCCCACATTTGGCCTGCCGATGAGGGCAACCTTAATGATATCCTCCTCCTCGCCGGTGGCATCCAAACCCAACTGCTCAAAATAACCCACCACCTTGTCCAGCAAATCCCCCAACCCCAAATGGTTGGCCGCAGAAATGGGCATAGGGTCACCCAAACCCAATTGGTAAAAATCGTAAACGCTCAATTCATCCTTGGGACTGTCGGCTTTATTCACCGCCAAAACAATGGGTTTCCTGGATTCCCTGAGCAGCTTGGCCACCCCCGCATCTTCATCCGTAATGCCCGTCTTGGCATCACAAAGGAAAAGAATGACATCCGCCTCCCGGATGGCAATCTGGGCCTGAGTACGGATGGATACGGCAATTTCATCAGTGTTCATAATCTCAATACCACCCGTATCCACCATCAGAAATTCCTTATCCAGCCATTCCCCGTTGGCATAGATTCTGTCCCTGGTGACTCCCGGTGTATTATCCACAATGGAAATACGGCTATTGGCAAAAATATTGAATAATGTGGATTTCCCCACATTGGGCCGTCCCACAATGGCCACAATCGGTTTGCTCATCTGTTTCTCCTTAATGGTCAAACCCTTCCCTTGCCACAAAACCCAGGGCAAGGTAATGTTTGACCTCCTGCATATCCGTAACTAAATCCCCTATCCCGACAAGTTCTGCAGGCGCCCCCCTGCCGGTGACTATAATTTCCATATCATTCTTGTGTTCTTCCAAGAAACCTGCGACTTCCTGCAAAGGCAACATTTTGGTGGCCAAAAGCAAATTGAATTCGTCCAAAACAATAATGTCCGCACTGCGATTGAGGATGGCATCTTTGGCTTCTGCCCAACCCATAGCCGCCATATCCAAATCCACCTGCTCCGGCTGACGGAAATTCACAAAGGCATCCCTGCCCACCAGACGGATATCCAAAAAATTCAATTTGTCGGCGGCCAGCACCTCCCCGTAATTCACGTCCCCTTTCAAAAAAGCGAAGAATATTGTCTTCAAACCCTTCCCCGCTCCCCGGAGGGCCGCACCCAGGGCGGCAGTGGTCTTGCCCTTGCCGTTGCCTGTATAAATTTGTAACATATCATAGTTTACCCATCAATTCCTTGGCATCTTTGACCGCATCCACCGTCACTCCGGCCTTCTTGCAGAAGTCGTCAAAACTCATATCGTCAAGGAAAAGATTGTCCTTATTCAAAGTAACTGCGGGAATGATAATCCTTTGGACACCTTTGGCTTCGGCCAACATATCCCTGCCGGTCAAAAGTCCCGTCACATTCACAGCCCCGCCAAAAAAACAGTTCTTCACCCCCACAACCCGATGGGCGGTGTGATATTTTTTGTTAAAACCAGCTATCAGGGGTTGCAGCACTTTGGCGGCACTTTCCCCCGCCAGCACCACTGCATCCCTGTGGGTGTCAAGAATGGGTTTGTAAAAATGCTCTTCCCATTCGTCCAAAAAAACTCTGGTCAGTCCGATGCCGTTCTCCAACTGGGGATAACCGTCATACGTCTCCGCCAGCGGAACGCCAAGCCCCGCCGCCAAATAAAACTCATCACCCAAATGAATGAAACTCCGTCCCAATTTTTTGCGGCAGTCCTTCTGCCATTCATCAACTTGACGGCAAATGTCCCTGGCCTCATCACCAGTGAACACCCGCAATTTGGTCAAATTTTCCCGATTTTTCGTAAGCCCCACCGGTACCACTGCCACGGAGGCAATGCCGTCAGCCAATTGCAGCAAATCCTGATAGGTCTTTTCCAGCACTTTACCGTCATTATAACCGGGACAGCAGACGATCTGGGTGTGAACTTCAATGCCATTGTCAATAAGCATCCGGAGTTTTTCCAATATATCCCCCGCATTTTTGTTCTGCATCATGCTGCAACGTACTCCGGCATCCGTTGCATGCACGGAAACATAAATGGGGGTTAGGTGCATACGGACAATCCGCTGAAAATCCTCCTCACCCATGTTAGTCAAAGTAATAAAATTGCCGTAGAGAAAACTCAGGCGGTAATCATCATCCTTCACATACAAAGTGCCGCGCATGCCGGGAATCATTTGATCCACAAAGCAAAAAATACACCTGTTGAAGCAAGTCCTTACCCCGTCAAAGACGGCGGACTGGAACTCCAGCCCCAAATCCTCATCTGGATGCTTGTCAATTCTCACTGTACGGGGTTGCCCCTGCCGCAAAAGTTGCAGCTCCACGGAATCATCACAAAGCTGAAAACTCAAATCGATGATATCCCCCACAGCCACTCCATTGACACCGGTCAAAACATCCCCCGGCCGAATCCCCGCCTGTTCCGCCAAACTATGCTGTTTGATGCCGGAAATCAAAGCGGACATTATTTGCCGATGAACTTGGGAGCCCGTTTCTCTTTGAAAGCGGCAATGCCCTCTTTGCAGTCCTCAGTGCCCATGAGCAGAGCCTGGGTGCTTTCTTCAAAGGCCAGCACTTCATCCAAAGTGAGAGCCGTATTGTTCAAATATTTCTTAATCAAAGCGATGGAAAGGGGCGCACTCTCCGCCAGGCGTTTCGCCATAGCATAGGTAGTTTCCTCAAGCTGGTCATCTTCACAAAGATGGTTGACCATGTTGTATTTCTCCGCTGTGGGAGCATCAATCAAATCAGCGGTAAACATCAGTTCCTTGGCTTTCAAAACACCTGCACACTTAGGCAGGAAGTAGAGGCCGCCGCAATCGGGAATCAGACCCACCTTGCTGAAACTTTGGGCAAAACGGGCTTTGTTGGTGGCATACACCAAATCGCAGGCCAGCATCAGATTCACCCCCGCACCCGCAGTCACCCCGTTAATCATGGCAATAAAAGGTTTCTCGATGGTGGTGATGCGTTTGGCCACATTACCCACCTTGGCGATAAAGGCCCGTTTTTCACCGTTGGTGGCAATACCGTTCAAAAAAGGCAAATCACCCCCGGCACAGAAGGCCTTGCCGTTGCCGGTAAGTACAACCGCCCGCACATCTGCATCCTGCTCCACCCGGTCCAGGCAGGCGTGCAAGCCGTCAATCAACCCATCGTTCATGGAGTTCAACGAAGTAGGCCGGTTCAAAGTAATGGTAGCCACCCCGTTTTCCACTGCGTACAATACTGCATCGTTCATCATAACACTCCTTTCAATGCTTCCAATGCCCTCTTTGCCAGGGCTAAATTTTTATCTTTTTTACCTCTGACCCGATACTCCAAAGGGGGAATCAGACCAAAGTTCACATTCATAGGTTGAAAATGTTCCACGTCCGGATTGCTGATGTAGTGGGCCAAAGCCCCATGGGCCGTAACGGTAGGAAACTCAATTTCCGGCTCATCCAAAATCCTTTTAGCCACATGAATGCCCACCATCAAACCGCTGGCGGCACTCTCCACATAACCCTCCACCCCGGTCATCTGTCCAGCAAAATAAAAACGGGGATTGCTGCGAAGCTGGAACCTGTGGTTCAAAAGTTTGGGTGAATTGAGATAGGTGTTCCTGTGCATCACCCCGTACCGTACGAATTCCGCCTGCTCCAAGCCGGGAATCATGCCAAAGACCCGCTTCTGCTCCGGCCACTTGAGATGGGTCTGGAATCCCACCAAATTATAAAGGGTGCCCGCCCCATTGTCCTGCCGCAACTGTACCACGGCATAGGCCTCCTTGCCAATTTTTGGGTCAATCAGGCCAACCGGTTTCAAGGGACCAAAACGCATGGTGTCCTCCCCACGCCGGGCCATCTCCTCAATAGGCATACAGGCCTCAAAATATTTTTCCTCTTCAAATTCATGCAAGGCCGCCTTCTCCGCCCCGTTCAGGGCCTCCCTGAAGGCCACATACTCCTCTTTGGTATAGAAAGGACAATTCAGATAATCCGCAGTGCCCTTGTCATAACGGCTGGCCCGGAAAACCTTACTGTAATCCAAACTTTCCGCCGTCACAATGGGGGCCGCCGCATCGAAGAAATGGAAATATTCCTCTCTGACGATGCCCTGAATGTTTTCACTGAGTTTTGGGCTGGTGAGGGGGCCGGAGGCCACAACCACTATTCCCTCCAGTTGCTCCAAATCCGTAATTTCCTCTTTCGCCACAGTTACCAGGGGATTCCGGGTGAGTTCCTCCGTAATGTCACGGCTGAATTTTTCCCTGTCCACCGCCAACGCTCCACCGGCAGGCAAAGCGTTCCTGTCCGCCGACCGCATAATGATGGAGTCCAGACGGCGCATCTCTTCCTTCAAAAGGCCCACCGCATTTTCAATATTGGCCGCCCTCAAAGAGTTGGAACAAACCAATTCAGCAAACTCCCCCGTCCTATGGGCTGGGCTGGGAACCAAAGGCCGCATTTCGTGCAAAACTACCGGCACGCCCCGCTTCACCAGTTGCCAAGTTGCTTCGGAACCAGCAAGGCCAGCACCCACCACATGCACAGGCAACATTTATTTCCCTTCCTTTACTGCAGTTTTTTCAGCGGAAGCCGTGGCCTTTTTCCTGCCCCTGCCAAAACCGCGCCTTAACCCGTTTTCACAACTGTTATTGGAACATTTGTAAATAACCTTCTTATCCTTGGTGTAACGTTCAATCATAATACTGCCGCATATTTCACAAGTCCTGTTAGCCGGCTTGTCCCAGGAACTGAAATCACATTCCGGATAATTGCTGCAACCATAGAAAATCTTGCCGGTTTTGGTACGTCTTTCCAAAATGTCACCGCCGCACTTGCGGCACTTGATATTGAGCGGTTTAATGATGGGTTTGGTATTCTTGCACTCAGGAAAACCTGGGCAAGCCAGAAACTTGCCGTACTTGCCGGATTTCACCACCATCATCCTGCCGCATATTTCACATTTCACATCGGAAACCTCTTGTGGGGGCGGCGTCTTGGCGATTGCCTCCTTGGCCACACCCATATTTTTCTCAAAGGGTTGATAAAACTCCTCAATAACCTCATTTCTCACTTTCTTCCCCTCGGCAATATCATCCAAATCCGCCTCCATCTTGGCACTGAAAGGCAAATCAATCAAATCCGGGAAAAATTTGGTGAGCAGGTCATTGACCTGAATTCCCAAATCCGTAATCACCAGTTTTTTGCCGCTGCGATTAACATAATTCCTGCTGATGATGGTCTGAATGGTGGGGGCATAGGTACTGGGCCTGCCAATACCCTCCGCCTCCAACTTGTTAATCAAACTTGCCTCCGTGTAATGGGCGGGGGGCTCGGTAAAATGCTGTTCCGTTTTTGGCATACCCACCAAATCCAAAGCGGTACCTTTGGGAATAAAGGGAATGTTTTCCTGCTTTTCATCATCACTGTCCTGATAGTTGATAATCCGGCGGTAACCGTCAAAAGTCAACACACTTCCGGTGGCTACAAAACCGAAATCACCGGCGGAAATCTCCAAAACCGTCTGCTCGTACTCTGCATCGGTCATCTGACTGGCCAGGGTGCGCTTCCAGATCAAGGTATAAATCTGCAACTGCTCCTTGTTCAGATAGGGAGCCACCGCATCCGGAGTGTTCCTGATACTGGTGGGACGGATGGCCTCATGGGCATCCTGGGCATTCTTCTTGGAAGAAAAGAAATTGGGATTGTCCGGCAAATACCGGCCTCCGTAAATGGTATCAATGTATTGTCTGATTTCCTGCACCGCATCTGTAGAAATCCGCACAGAATCGGTTCTCATATAGGTAATCAGACCCACAGTACCATTTCCCAACTCAATACCTTCAAATAACTGCTGGGCCACGCTCAAGGTGCGCTTGGAATTGAAATTCAACTGCTAGATCGCCTCCTGCTGCAAGGTCGAAGTCGAGAAGGGAGCAAAAGCACGGCGATGCCTGGGTTTAACGCTGGAATCGGTAACTGTATACTGCAAATCCGGCAGCTGCCGCTCAATGGCCTGCGCCTCCGCAGCACTATGTATCTCCACCTTCTTGCCATTTACCTTGGCCAATCTGGCCAAAAATTGCAGTTCTTTGCCCTTTTCCTTCAACATCACTCCAAGAGTCCAATATTCTTCCGGCACAAAATCCGCAATTTGTTTTTCCCTGTCCGCAATAATCTTCACCGCTACGGACTGCACCCGTCCGGCGCTAAGACCGCGCATAACCTTGTGCCATAGCAAGGGACTCAATTCGTAACCCACAATACGGTCAATAATCCTTCTTGCTTCCTGGGCCTTGAACTTGTTGGTATCAATGGGCCTGGGATTATTCACCGCCTCCTTCACCGCTTTAGGCGTGATTTCGTGCATTTCAATGCGACAGGCCTCATTTATATCAATTCCCAAAAGCTGGGCCAAATGCCAGCTGATGGCCTCACCTTCCCGGTCCGGGTCAGTTGCCAGATACACCTTAACCGCTTTAGATGCGGCATCCTTCAATTTCCTGATCAAATCCGACTTGTCGAGTAAATTGATGTAATGAGGTTCAAATCCCTTATTAACCTCCACCCCGAAAGTGCTCTTGGGCAAATCCCGCAAATGTCCCATAGATGCAGTTACTTCATAACCATTACCCAAAAATTTTTTAATCGTCTTCGCCTTTGTAGGTGACTCCACAATAACTAAATTTGTCATCTCTTCTCCTTACGTCTGAAATCAATTCACACTCTATAATATCTTTGGGCCTGATCCTGATCCACCAAACCCAAAACCTGCAGATCCAACATCTCCATGCTGATGGAAGTGAAATCCAACCCGCTTGCCTCCAGCAAACTGTCCAAACTCATGGGACCCTGACTCAAAAACTCATACAAACGCCTGCCCTTTTCCGAAACCCCCTGCAGCAGGTTGCCCTCACCATTACTCGCAGCCGGCTTCAAAACCGCCTGCTCCTGGAACAAATCACCTTGTCGGACGGCACCACGTTGAATTTTAAGATAATAATCTTCCCTGTCCAGGAAAATATCCCTGGCATCACTGATAAGTTTGGCCCCCTGCTTAATCATTTCATGGCAGCCCACACTGGTGGGAACAAAAATGCTGCCTGGGACGCAATAAACCTCACGCTGCTCATCCACCGCCTGCCGGGCAGTAATCAAAGCACCGCTCTTCACCGCTGCCTCACACACTATGACACCACGGGAAAGACCCACAATAATACGATTACGGGCAGGGAAATGCATTCCCCTGGGCGGAGTACCCGGAGGATACTCACTCACCAAGGCACCCCTTTTCAAAATTCCCTGGAACAACTGCCTGTTCTCCTGGGGAAAAACAATGTCCACACCGCAACCAAGCACAGCCACGGTAACACCATTTTCCTCCAACACTGCCGCATGGGCCGCCGCATCAATGCCGGCTGCCCCGCCGCTAATAACCGCCGTATCCCCCGCCACCATACTCTTGGCAAAATATTTGGCGGTCTTCAACCCGTAGGCGGTTGCCAAACGGCTGCCCACAATGGCTATATGGTAACCGTCCTTGGGCAGGCATCCCATCACATAAAGTACCATGGGAGGATTATGAATTTCCTTTAGAGAGGCAGGGTACTCAGGGTCAAAATAGGAAATAATCTGTATTCCCAACTCCTGACAACGCTTTGCCAAAGCGGCAGGATCCACTTTCTTACGGCCAAAAAGAAAATTGCTGATGGCCCTTTGGCTGAACAGCCCCAAGGCCTCCAATTCTTCCCCCGTAGCATAAAAAAGTTTTTCTGCACTCCCCAGATGTGCAATTGCCTCCGGTATACGTGTCAAACCCAAACCGGGAACCACTGCACCTACCGCTGCCAAATATATTCTATCCAAAACTTCCCCTATATTATCTTATAATATTTAATTATATTCATCTTTACAACATCCGTCAATACTTTTTTCCCGGATATTCCTTTACTTGACTTCACTCAACAAAGGTTTGCCTTCAAAAAAAGCCACTATGTTTTCAGCGGTGTGAAGAGCCATATTGTCATAAATTTCTTTGGTGGCAGAAGCGATGTGGGGGGTAACGACAAAATTGCCCAATGTCAAAATCTTA
>JAKSOM010000030.1 GCA_024405585.1 Acidaminococcaceae bacterium
CCCACCGTAACCCCGCGAATATCATTATGGATATCGGTGGCATCAAAGGCATTCACCGTCAAATCGCTAATACCCACAGTATAGCGATTACCCCATTCGTCCAAAGCGTCCTTGGTTTTCAAAGTGATTGCCCCCACCTTGGTCTCCGCCTTAATGTCGGAGTAAGTTCTGGCCTTGTTCACATGCACCGCAGCACCGCTCACCGCCACGCCGGTAACATCCGCATCCAGGGTATATTTGCCCCCCTGAGTGTTCACCCCATTATCAAGAACCACCTTGTCACCCAAAAGTTTTACACCGTCCTCCACCTCCAGCAGGGCCTGATTCTTACTGTTGCTCTCCGCAATAACCCCGCTGCCGGAAGCAATACTCACATTGGCCGCCACCACCTTGGTCATAACGGCCGGCTTGGAATAGTTGTTAATGTTTATATTCTTGCCGGACAACTCCGTATAGATAGTTTGCTTCCCCACATTCTGCAAAGTGTTCTGCAAAACAATCTTGCTCACCGCCTTGTCCCGGGAACTGATGCCATAGCCGGAACCGCTTAGCACCGCCACCGAAGCACCCACCGCATTATGTTCAATGGCGCGCTCATCCTCGCTCAAAAGGGTAATATCTTTATCAGTAGTCAGTTTGGCACTGTCCAAAGTAATGGCTGTGCCGCCCTCCTCCTTGGTAACATTGGAATAAGTGACCAAAACCTGGACCCCGCTGACGGAGGCCTGAACAGTCCTGTTCTTCAAGGTCCCATCCATCAATGCGTTCAAAGTGATATTTCCCTTGGCATCCATTACGCCGCCGGTAACATTAACCCCCACATCACCCTTGATATGCTGCTTGTTCACCTCCACCTGAATATTCACAATACCCGCACTGCCGCCGCCCAAATCCGTATTACTGTTCACCGTGGATTGGGCTGTGGTGGCAATATTCCCTGCCGCATAAAGAGCGGCACCGCTCAAATTTACCTTCGTACCGGAATTGGGCAGGGTCACCACCTGCTTGGTACGTACTTCCTTGGTACCTGTGGCCATACTGCCTTTATTGACTTTTGAATCTTCGTTGACCTTATTCAAAACCTCATTGCCGCCATCCACCGCCTGCTTGGTCAAACTGTCAATCTTACCTGCCGTATACTCCTTGTCCCCTGTATTATCAGCACTTCTCTCATCCTTCACGGTCTCCCAAACCGCCTTCTCCGTACTCTCTTTGACCTTCGTTGTATTCACATAATTGTGCAATGTGCTGACACCAACGGACAGGGCACCAGCGGTGACTTGTACCATAGTCCCATTCAAACTGATATTCTCCTTGGCATCTGCCACAATATCATTTCTCGAATAAAGGGTGGAATTGGTAATGTTTGTCAGAGTTACCATGTCAACTGTATTCAAGCCCACGCCCACGCCGGTGCCCACCATACCACCACTCACATTCTGATTAGTAAAACTGGTTATTAGTTTATTATCGCTATCAACGGTAATCTTCTTGGCCCGTTTCTCATCCGTACCGATAGTGGAATCCTTCACCGTAGTTTTAACAGTTTCACGCAGGTCATTATCCTGCACCATCACACCCACACTGGCAGAAAGCACACTAAAAGCAACGCTCAGATTAGCATCTTGGGTCAAAACATCGGAAACATTCATTGCTTTAATGCTGTCCTCCGCCGTATTATCGGTGTAGTGATAAATTGTGCTTCCCTCCAGAGCGGCTTCCGTATTGGAAGTATTGCTCTCGGAATCCACATGAACCCCCACCGCCGCACCGCCGGAATAAATACTGGGACTGATGGCCAAAGTCACCCCGGTACCCACAATATCCACATTATCTTCATGAGCAGCCAAGATATCCAAACCGTTGTTGTAACTGATGGTGTTCTTCATTAAGGCCTTAGTGGTTTCATTCAAATCCGTATAGCAAACACCGGTGGTGACAGACCCTGTAATCCCAATGGCAAAAGATACACTCACCGCCGTATTCACCACCGTCAAATCCGCAAAACTCTTCCCCAACAATGTAATCTTGTTGGCATTCACTTTCTTGCGCTCATCCGTACCTTCGATGATGGCCTCCACCTGACGCTTTTCCACATCCTTGCTTACGCCCACACCCAAACTGCCCGTAGCCCCAATACCGGGGGCAACATCCGCCACCAAATTGCTGATAACTGCAGTGGAATCCACCCTGTCAGTGGCCCTCACCGCCACATTTTGGCCGCTGAGGGCACTCCCCGTGGCCGTTTCATTGATATCGGAGCCATAGACCTTGGCCAAAGTAACGCCGTCAATTCTGTCCACCCCGGTAACCGCATCCGCACCCACGGCCAAAGCATGGTCACCCAAACTTACGGACAAACCGCCGCTAAATGTATTGTTGGTAAGCAGATGCAAAGCGTCCGCATTCACCACCACACCGGTGCCGGACCAGGTCTCGTACTCCTTACTGTCCTTGTTGTAAATAGTACTGTCCTGCACCGTAAGGGCACTGCCCTTTCCCTGGGCCGTAACCTTAGCATTTTGAATAAGGGCCTTAGTGTTACCCGTAGGATTGCCATCCTTGTCCCTGCCACCAATCTCGTTGGAGGACACCGCCAAACCGATACCCACAAACTTCCCGATATTGGCCTGTCCGGAATGATTTTCAATATTCTCTTTGCTCTGGCTCACCACCCCCACATTATCCTGGGCATCCACCTCCGTAACCTGGGTGGCATCTTCTTTGCCTAAAATGGCAGTGGTGTCATTGACAATCTCATTAAACACCAAACTGCCGGCCACATTAATCTTCTCGCCGAAAGCACCCATGCCCACTGCCACATTCAACAGATGGTCATCGGAGAAGGCCTTCACCAGCAAATCCTGCAAAGCATATTTTCCCCCCGCCAAAGTGGCAGCGGTCTTTGACTTGATAGTATTTTCCGCCAGACCTGCCCCCACGGTGGCATCCCCGGCCACGGAAGCCACTGCCGCCGTAGTGACAAAACCATTATCCGTATTGGCCAAAACACTAACCTTGCCGCCAGCGGTATCCCCGGTTCCCTTGTTAATCTGGGAATCCTCCACCGTGGCGGATGTCTCCTTGTCCAGATAGGCATTGGCATTGGCACCCTGTACGGAAACACGGCCAAAGGTCAGCCCCACGCCCACGGAAACAGTGGTCAAATTGGCCACATCCTCCGCCTGAACCTTCACCGCAGCGTCACTGGTGGTGGACACCGTATACCCCTTCAGCGAAGCCCGATTGACCTGAATCTTACCGTCACTGATAAATTTGCCCTTCTCATCCTTATCCTCTAAATCACCGATCCTGTTCCAGGTCAAAGCACCCCCGATGGCAAGGGCGCCCCCAATCTCCAGTCCGCCGGCCGCCGCCACCAACCTGGAATCATCCTTACTGTGAATGGTTAACGACTTGGCCTTCACAATATTCTTTGACGGGGAGTTGGAAGAGGCCACCGCCTCCACATTGTTATGGCCCCGGTTCACTGCTACGGAACCGTTGCCAGTAAAGGTGTTATCAGTATTTGCTTCTATCCCCACCGCCACCGCATACATTTTGGCAGTGTTCTCCGCATCCAATGTAATGTCTGTTTCACCACCTGTCTTAGACACCTTGGTGTTAGTGAGGTAAGCCCCCGTATTGGTATTCATCCAGTTATATGCAAAATCAAGTCCGATGGCGGTTTTGCCCACACTGATCTGCCCCGCCACATTCACAATTTTATTCTTCTGCAAAGCATTGATGCTTAACTTTGAAGCATCAATAGTGCTGTCCAACACCTTGGCATAAACATCATTATTCAAAAAGTCCATGACGAAACTGCCGGCCGCACAGAAACCCTTGGTAGTTCCAGCGCCGCCAGCCGCCACGCTTACCGCCAAAGTGTTGCTCTCCGCCATAACCTCCGCACCCTTGGCATCGGACAAGGTAATGGTGCTGTTCTCCACACCGGCAAGAAAATCGTTGTCGACTTCATTCACCACCACACCGGCACCAAAAGCCCCGCTGCCGCCGCTGCCGCCGGCTGCCGCAGAAATCAAAGCGCTGGCACTCACTATCAAATTGCCCTTGTCGGAAATATCATCAATCTTGGAGCCGGTCTTGGCATCATTCAGATAACTGCTGCCCTTGGTGTCAAAACCCCGCTTGCCCAAATATTCACTGAACTTATTGGTGCCCAAATCCGTATCATAGGCCTTAACCTCCAAAGAATCCCCCTCCAACGAAGACACATTCTTCACATTGGCTTCCGCTGTATTTTTGAAAACATCCACCAAAAGGGAACCCTGGAAATCCCAGGCCAGTTCCGCCCCCGTGCCCTTGGCCACACCCAGCCCCAGGGCCGCATTGATTTGGGTCAAATCCGTAATAACAGTGTCGGTCACCGCACCCAGTTTGGCATAGGTCCCCCCGTCAATCTCCGCCTTGTTGGTGTTCTTCACGCTGTTCCAGGTCACCACCGCACCGATGGAACCGGTATTCTTGTCGCCGCTGATGGCGTTAATATCCAAAGCGCCGGTAACCTGCAAATCCTTGTCCGTCACCTTGTTCTCCACTGCGGTCTTGCCCGTTCCCGTATAAGTATCGTTCACCGTATTGTCCTTCATCAGAGCGATGGTCCTGTTATCCGCCAGATTCACACTAATGCCCGCCGCCATCCCCGCTGCGGAAGTCCCCGTATTCAGGGAAATATCAATGGCCGCCCCCGCCGCTGCCAGGGTGCCGGAACGCTCCGCCGTATTGGTAATCTTGGTGACCCCGTTAATGGTGTTCTTCTCGATAATGGCATCCACATCATTATGTACCAGGTTCACCGCCGCCCCGCCGGCAAAGGAACCGGACTTGCCCGTAATATCCGGCTTCGCCGTATTGGTCTTCCAGGCAAAAGCCATGCCCCCCGCCACCGCCACAATGGCGCTGTTATCCGCCCCCTGCACATTCAACACGTTGTTGTCGGCGGTATTCTTGAAAGTGATATTGGTGCCCTCCACCACCGCTGCGGTCTTCACATCCACATCACTCACCGCCACACTGCCGGTGGCGGACAAACTGAAGGAGGGCAGCTGCTCCCCGGCCTGGGGATTGCTGGCGCTCTGGTTGGTGGGGTCGGGAACCCAGGAGGAAGTACCCCCAAACTTGCCGTACAGCCAGCCGTCAAACTGGCCGAAAAGATTGGTGAACCTGTTCTGCCAATTGCTGAAGAAAGTTCCCACCTTGGCACCGAAACCGGCCGCATCCTCATTGCTGGACATGCTGATGCCCGCATCCGCCGTCACATTCACAATATGCCCGTTGGTGGCCGCCTTCACATCCAAAGCGTTGACGGAAACAGATCCCTCCTTGGCAAGGGCGGCGCTGCCGTAAAGATTTTTCCGCTGCTCATCCGTAAGTCCGGATTTCTTGGCCACAAGTTTTTTCAGCCGGGTTTGGGCATCGTCCCTCACCTTGCCCTTTTTCTCGTCATCATCGGCCACAAGTTCCATCTCTTCCTTGGTCATGGTGCCGGCCCCGTCATTGTCCCCGATGGCCACCAAATTGTTCCTGTCAATACTCAAAACACCCACGGCCACACCCACCGCACTGGTATTGCCCATGGCCATGCCGCCGGTAATGGTGACAGCGGTAGTATCATTGTCCCCCAAAAGGGAAATGGTGTTGGCGTCCAGCACCGCCTCATTATCAATGGAAATCAAGGTGTTGCTGTCCGCCCCCACATATTGCACCGTACCCGCAATGGTATTTTCCTTGCTCATGCCCAGGCCCAAACCCAGGCCGATATGCAGCACCTCATTCTTTGCCTTGGCGGAAACATCACCGGCCGCCGTCATCTTTGCCTGCTCCGCCAAAGCAACCATGCTGTTGTTGTTCAGATGATGGACCCCCACCGTAAAACCGCCGGTACCCTTTTCGCCGCCACCAGTGGGGAAATAACTGCCGTCCAGGGCCACATCACCGTACACCGTATCGGAATCCAAAGTGATGTTCCCCCCTGTGGAACGCACCTGACTGTTTCTGCCCACCTGAATACGGGCCATATTCTCCGCCGAATCAATCCCCACACCGATGGCCAGAGCGTAATCGGAAGCCCCGCCCTGGGAATTATCCTGTCCGCTGGTCAGGGCACTCACCGCATAATTGGTATAATTGGCAGGGTTGGCAAAGGCAAACAGGCAACCCACCTTGCTGAAAAATCCCCTTTGCTGATCCGCCAAAATGATGGTATGCTCCACCCCGCTGTTGTCCAAATAAGTGAATTTCCCCGTATTCACCAAATCCAAAAAGCTGCTCACACCCGTCTTGTTGCGGAACTCCTTTACCACGTCCTGAACCTTGTTGTAATCCCCAGAACCATCCGTATATTCCGGCTTCAGATTGCCGTTGGCATCATACATATTCCGCAAATCCGCCAAATCGTTCAGGCAAATGGAATGATAGGCTTGCCACAAAACCTCCTTCTCATTATCCGTCAAATCCCCCAGGGAGGACTTGAAATCACTCTCGGAAAGACCGCCAAATTCATCCAAATCCTTCTTCATCCGGCTCACCCGGTTGAAGGGGGCCTCCGCCTTGGCCGTAATATTGACATCATGCTTGGCCCTAACCGTTTCCTGACTGCTGTCCGCCGGCGCTTCAAAAATCACATCCGCCTGATTCTCTATCCCCCGCATAAAGAGGGCCCCGTTGGCCAAAGCGTTGGGATTAGTTACATCCAATCTGGTGGAAGCATTTTTGTTGGCCCCGTTCAAAGCGGTGAACACATCGTCCAGCCGGCTGATGGCGTTCACATTGGCCTTGCCGTTGGAGGCGTCAATCCTGCCCTTGCTGCCAAAATTCACAAGAGAAATATTCTTTTCGTCCATGTAGCCGAAACTGAGACCCAACTCAATTTTGGAATGGAGCTGGTCCACAAAGGACCTTTCCTGAATCCCCTTGTCAGCCAAACCGTACTTGGACAATTTGTCGAAGAAATTGCCATACTTTTCCACCCCGCCAACACCAAGCACCTTGCCGATAATACTGCAAACCCCGTTACCGATATTCTCTATAACCCCTTTATTTATCAGCTGCGAACCGCTCAAAACATTTCCCACAGTTCTTGCCAAAAATCCCTTCCCCACACTGGCATTGCCGGTGAAAGTGTTATCCGTATAGGTGCTGTTGGCATTAACCGTCACATCCCCCGCCATACTGGTCAGGGTACTGTCCACCTCCCCCTCCGCCTTATTGTCATATTCGAAAGTGTTCACCAGAAAGGCGGTGGCCGCCTTATCATCCGTAGTCAAATCAGTAATCACACCGATGCTGCTCACCGCATCCGCCTGCACCAAAAGATGCTTCTTGGCCGTAACAACCGCACCTTCACCCACCGTCACCTTGCTGCGGTTATGACCGTTCACAATATTGATACCGAAATTGAAAGCGCCCTCCGGAAGGGCCACCACGCCCCCCAGCCCCGTAGCGGCGGTGGAATTAATGGTATTCCTGGCCACCGCCTCCACAGCCATGCCGCCGTTATCCGCCTTCAAAGTTCCCTGCACATCCACCTTGGCATCATTCTTGGCGCTGCCATAATTGAAAGCCACCGCCGGGAACAGATTGGCATTTGGATTGGCCGCCGTCAAAGCCGCCAAACTGAAATCCATAGTACCCAAAGTCAAACTGGTCTGGGCATTGGCAGCCACCCCCAGGGCCTTATCCAAAGTACTCTTGGCCACCACTTCCGTACCTACACCGATATTCACTTCCGCATCCGTAGTTAAAATGCCATAAGCCACATCCAACCCGTTCAGCAAAACCCCAAAAATACTGGAAACAACCGCACCGGGAACACTGGAAGTGAAAGTATTGGTCACCACATTCCTGGCCTCCGCCCCGATATGAACCACCTCACCGGTAATATTGGTATCTGAGTCGGTAATATTCACCTTGGCGTTCAACTTGGCCGTACTGCCGAACAGCCCCCCTGTGGAAGCATCCTTATACTGGCTCTCAAACTCCGACTTGGACAAGTCCTTGTCCCCCACTTTATAACGGGTCTCATTACTCTTGTTGGTGTAAACCGTCACCCCCACATTATTGGTGGCCACCGCATCAATGGTAACATCCTTCACCGCCGTAATCTTGGAACCCCCGGCAATATTCACCTCAGCGTTCACCGTATCAAATCCCTTGTTCTCGTTGTAACTCACCTCTGCGGTCAGAACAATATCCCCGGATCCGGAACTGCGGACAGCATTCAAATTCTCAATTCCCGCACCTTCAAGTTCCGTATCCATCAAATTAACCAGGGAACTGAAATCCGTCGTACCCGTCACCAGTTGTGCCGCAGTTTTATTGGCCCCCATCTCATCCGTACCGATATTTATCTTGCCCGCCTTCATACGGATATCATCCGTAGCGTTCACCTTGCCCTGAATAGCAATGGTGCCGCTGGCGTTGATGGGCACCGTCATGGCGGAAACCGCCTCCAACGTAGTGGCAGCAATATTGCTCCCCGCCTTATTATCTTTCCACCAGGCCTGAGTGGGAGCAATCACCGTCAAAGAACCAGTATTAATAGCACCCCCGGCACCCACTGCCAAACCGTTGGGACTCAAAAAATACAAATGACCGCCCACACCGCTGCCCCGGATGGCGTTCACCGTACCGTTAATATTGATACCGTCTTGCACAAAATTCATCAAAGTATTGAACTGGGAAGTGTTAGCGGAAGACGTGCCGAAATACATATTGGCCACATGCCCCGTACTCACATCAAACTTGCTGAAAAGGCTTACACCCACCCCGTTGCCGGCATCCTTTCCGGCATAAATCTTATGCAAACTGCCGCTGTGAACATCCCCGGCCGCCCCGTCAGCACGAACAATCTCCGTAGCATAAGCAGGACCAAAAGCAGGCCAGGCCACCATCCCCGTTGTCAGAAAAGCCAGCACCGCCCGCCGCAACAAACTCATTCTTCCCTTATCCCTCTCTGCCAAAATCTTTGAACTCCGGTACATCTTCACAACAAACACCTTCCTTTCCAAAAAGCCCATCCTTGCGAAACCCAAACCCATCGCAACCATGGGACGAATAACCATTAAAGTAAAATAAACATTCCTATACTAGTACCACTATTATAACACCACGGAACAATTCTGCAATTAAAATTTAAATTTTTTAAGCATTACCACGTGTCGCTTCGCTCCAGAGTGTAGAGTGTAGAGTATAGAGTGTAGAGTGTAGAGTATAGAGTGTAGAGTGTAGCGAATAGTGGAAGAAGCTAAAAGCTTAAAGCTTAAAACTGTGGTAAAAAGTTCCGTTGATTAAAATAAAAAAAAGTCCGCATAATGCGAACTTTTTCCCGCCCCTACTTTACCAAGACGTCTGCAACTCACGTTTGTGAAGCACACAATCCGTCAAATACATATTGCTTAAGGTTTGGTAGGGAATACCCTTAACAATTGCCATGTTCTTAAAATAATCAATGACGGTCGTATTAACCTTAATCGTAATCTGCTTTTTCGCAATCCTAACATACGGATTTTTAATCCCTTGTGAAAAATCATATTCTGCTTTCATACTACTTCCTCCCTTCATACTGTGCCGTCTCATTCCTGGTCGCCTTACGTGCCGAAATAATTCTAATCACCGATTCACTGACCCTATAACAATGACATACTACCAGCAACTTGGCTAAACTGCTCAATCCAAGAATCAAAAATCGGTCCTCCACCACAGAATGCTCTTTGTCGGGAATCACCAAAGCATCTATATCATCAAACACAGAACTCGCTTCATTAAAATCAACTCCATGCTTACTGATATTTATCTTATTTTTGTTCTCATCCCATTCAAATCGTATATCCATGATAATTATATTATAAACACTTTATAACTTTTTGTCAATCCCTCGCCCCATGTCGCTCCGCTCCAGAGTGGTTTTAATTTTGCTTCCGCTTTCATCTGACTTTCCTGCTCTAATCACAGGAACATCCTACCTTTAATTTATAACTTCTAACTTTCAACTTCTAACTTGAAGCGTCAGCCTAATCGTCACCCCACCACCACGCTTTGCGTGGTCCCCCGCCCCTAAATGGGCGGACGAGTGTCACTACCCACTACACTCTACCCACTACCCACTACACTCTACCCACTACACTCTAACCGCTAAGCCCCCTTGACCTTCAACTGATTTCTTAACCTGTACCGCTGTGCATAGGCCTTAT
>JAKSOM010000031.1 GCA_024405585.1 Acidaminococcaceae bacterium
ATTGTTCCAATCGTTGAGTTTGAGAGCGGAGTTGTAATATTCCAATTTTTCAAATTTGGCATTTTGCGGCAGGACGGCCAGCATCAGATGCATGCAGGAAGCGCCGCAGACCGTGGCCCCGGTGTTGTGAAGGATTTTGGCCCAGGCATTATTGTCGTTGCTGCTGAAGGCGTTAAACAAATCCTGGTCCAATTCCGGCAGGCGGTGTTCAATATCGTTGAGAAAAGGAGTGTAGCCGTAGTTGCTGCCGAAATGGGTAAAATCCGTGCTGATGACTACTAAAGTTTTTTCGTCCGTCAGTTTGTGGAATTCTTTGGCAAAATTGCTTAAAAGGGCAAGGTCTTCCCCGGTCTGGAAATCCCACTGCCCCACAATTATCCCGCCGACTTGACAATCGGGGAAGAAATGTTTGATGAGGGGGAGCTGGATGTCGATGGCATGCTCCACCGGATGGGCGTTGGGGGTGAATTTGGAACCGGGCAGATTCTCCAGGGCCTCATGCAGTTCCCGGCTGAAGTTCACTGCACCGAAGGGGGTGGCAACTTCTCCCGCCGGCTCCACACTGAAGGTGTTGGGCATAATTACATGATGGCTGGGGGCCAGGATGATGATTTTTTCATAGCCCTTGGCATCCACACGAGCCAGGCAGCGGGCTGCCACCGCCCCGCTGAACTGATACCCTGCATGGGGCAGTATCACTGCCGCAGGGTGGCTTTTTTCAGTAACAGTTGTGTCACCGATAATTTTCAAGATTTCGGCACCGGAATTGGGGTACCAGGTGCCGGCGATGGCTGGTGTACGCATATCAGAACCTCCCATAGATGGCGGTGCCGCACTCCGGGCAGCAGCCGCCCTTGATTTTATTCATCATTACATTGAAGCCGCTGCGGACCAATAGGGCAGCACCGCACTTGGGGCAGCAGGTGGTTTCCGCACCGGGAACGTTTCCCGTATAGACAAATTGCAATCCTTTGTCCTGGGCAATTTTTTTAGCCAGTTGCAAAGTGGGGATGGGAGTGGCCTCCCTGTCGGTCATTTTGTAGAGGGGAAAGAAACGGCTGAAATGCACCGGAATATGAGCCCCCAATTCGTCATGGATAAAGTCGCACCATTCCGTCAAAAGTTCTTCCGTATCATTGAAGCGGGGGATGACCAGATTGGTCACTTCCAGAATGCAGGGGGATTTGGCGATGGTACGGAGGGTGTTCAGCACCACGTCCCGCTCCACACCACAGTTTTCCAGGTAGCCCTCTTTGCTCATGGTTTTCAAATCAATGTTGGCACCGTCCAGATAGGGCAGCAGTTCATTCAAGGGACCGGGGTTGATGTAGCCCGCACTCACCAACACATTTTTGAGGCCGGCCTCATGTACGGCCTTGGCACAATCCAAAACATATTCAAAGGAAACCAAGGGTTCTGTGTAGGTATAGGCCATGGAGCGTATATTGTTTTTTTGCAGCCACTCCACCAGCATGGCAGGGGTGGCTTTCTGATAGGGAATGTTCCGGGGACTTACCTGGCTGATGGAATCGTTCTGGCAATTTTTGCAGTGCAGGTTGCAGCCCGCCATACCCAAACTCAGTACTCCTGTCCCCGGATGGAAGTGGAACATGGGTTTCTTTTCCATGGGGTCCAGGGCAATGGAGCAGGGTTTGTTGTAGGCCAGGGGAATAATTTTGTTGCCCACATTGGCACGGGCACGGCAATTGCCGATTTCCCCTTCGTTAAGATTGCAGGCCCTGGGACAGATTTGGCAATACATCAGTCCTTACTTCCTTTCAAAGTGAAACCCTTGCCATAAACATCGTTGATGTCATGCATGGTCATAAAGGCCGTGGGGTCGATTTCTTTTACAATATTCATGATTTGGGCGGTTTGGGTGAGCCGTGCCACCACCATGATTACTTTGCGGTGCTGATGGGTGTAGGCACCTTCTGCATTGAAGAAGGTGACGCCCCGGCCCACGATTTGGATGATGGCTTGGGCAATTTCGTCCGCATGGTCACTGACCACCATGATGCTCTTTTTGAAATCAAAACCGATGACGAAGGCGTTGCAGGCCTTGGCGGAAATGAAGAAGGCCACCAGGGTGTAGAGGGCGGGTTCAAAACCGCCGACAAAACTTCCCAGGAAAACCACAATGAGGTTGATGCCGAAATTGGTGGTGGCCATGGGAATGGCGAATCTGCGGTTCACGGCGGAGGAAATTATATCCGAGCCGCCGCTGGTGGAGTTCATCCGAAAGACGAGGGCACCGCCCAACCCGGACAGCACGCCGCCGGCAATGCAACTTAAAAGGGTGTCCTGCAACAGCACCGGCATACCTTGAACATATTTGCCTATCAAGTCCGTGGCAATGCTGCTCACCAGCATGGTGTAGCCGGAGAAGAGAACATATTCACGGCTGAACTGCCGGTAGGCGAAAATGAAAAGGGGAATATTCAGGGCGATGGTGGTGACACCGATGGGAATCCCGAAAACATAATAGGTCAGCATGCCGAAGCCGGTGATGCCGCCGTTCAGCAAATGTTTCGGCACATAGAACAGGTTGGTGGACAGGGCCATGAAAAGGCCGCCAACTGCCAAAACAAACAATTTGTAAATGATTTTTTTGTCTATTGTCTTCATAGTGAAATTCATTTTATCACATTTGTCAAAGAAATACATTATTATTTATATAATATCGTTCTTTCAAGAAATTTTATTTTGGAAAAATGAGTGTTAAGAATTTATCAGATGAAGTTGTATACATTATACATTGCGGCGGATGATTGCTTATATTTTAAAAAGAGAGTAAAATAACATTGATTATTATGTGTGAGGTGAGTTTATGAAACAGATCAAGTCAGTACTTGTGGCGAACAGGGGTGAGATTGCCATCCGGGTTTTCCGTGCCTGCAATGAGTTGGGTATTCGCACTGTGGCCATTTATTCCAAGGAGGACACTTATTCCTTGCACCGCAACAGGGCGGATGAGGCCTATCTGGTGGGGGCAGGAAAGGGTCCCGTGGAGGCCTATTTGGATATAGAAGATATTATGCGGATTGCCCATGAGCATCATGTGGATGCCATCCATCCCGGTTACGGTTTTTTGTCGGAGAACAGCGATTTGGCCAAACGTTGCCAGGAGGAGGGGATCGTTTTTATCGGCCCCCGTCTGGAACATTTGCAGATGTTCGGCGACAAAATCAATGCCCGCAAGCAGGCCCTGGCCGCCGGGATTCCCATGGTGCCCGGTTCTGAGGGTACGGTGGAAAGCATGGAACAGGTCCTGGATTTTGGAGAAAAATATGGTTATCCCATCATTATCAAGGCGGTGAATGGCGGCGGCGGCCGGGGGATGAGGCTGGTTCATTCCGCCGCTGAGGTTCCTGCGGCTTTTGAGATGGCCCGGAGCGAGGCCCTGAAGTCCTTCGGCTGTGCCGATGTTTATGTGGAAAAATATTTGGTGAACCCCAAGCATATTGAGGTGCAAATCCTGGGTGATGAATATGGCAATGTGGTGCATCTCTACGAAAGGGACTGCTCAGTTCAGAGACGGCATCAGAAGTTGGTGGAAATTGCTCCGGCTCCAACCCTGACACCGGAATTCAGGGCAAAAATTTGTGCCGCCGCCGTACATCTGATGAAGAATGTGGGCTATGTCAGCGCAGGTACGGTGGAGTTTTTGGCAGTGGGGAATGAGGACTTTTATTTCATCGAAGTCAACCCCCGCATCCAGGTGGAACACACTGTAACGGAGATGATTACGGGGATTGATATTGTACAGGCCCAAATCCGCATTGCGGAGGGCTACAACCTTTTCAGTGAAGAAACAGCCATCTCTTCCCAGGAGCAGATTGAGTGTCACGGCCATGCCATCCAGTGCCGTATCACTACGGAGGATCCGGGCAATAATTTTATGCCGGATACGGGCAAACTTATTGCCTATCGCAGCGGCGGCGGCTTCGGCATCCGTCTGGACGGCGGCAATGCCTATACCGGCAGTGTTATTACGCCCTATTATGATTCCCTGCTGGTTAAGGCCACCACTTTCAGCATGACCCACAAAAGTGCCATTGCCAAGATGCTCAGGTGTTTGAAGGAGTTCCGCATCCGCGGGGTGAAGACCAACATTCAGTTTTTGGAAAATGTGTTGCAGCATCCGGATTTTGTCAGCGGCAAATGCGACACCTGCTTTGTGGATAACCACAAGGAACTTTTCTGTTATCCCCAACAGTCGGACCGGGGCACTAAGTTGTTGCATTATATAGCGGATATTTGTGTGAACGGCTACGCCAAGGAAAAACCCCAGACCCGTCCGGAACTGCCGGAGGCGAAGGTGCCGAAATATAAGATTGCTTCCATCCCTTCCGGTACCAGGCAGATTTTGGAGGAGAGGGGGGCGGAGGGCCTGTCCCGTTGGGTGCTGGAACAGAAGCAGGTGCTTTTTGCGGATACCACCATGCGGGATGCCCACCAGAGTTTGTTTGCCACCAGGATGCGTACTACGGATATGCTGAGGATTATGGAGCAGACCTCCGCCCGTTTGCCCGGCCTTTTCGCCTTTGAGTGTTGGGGCGGCGCCACTTTTGATGTGGCCTACCGTTTTCTGCACGAGTCCCCCTGGGAGCGGCTCCGCCTGTTGCGGGAGAGATGCCCCAATATCCTTTTGCAAATGCTTTTGCGGGGGGCCAATGCGGTGGGCTATACCTCCTATCCTGACAATGTCATCAGGGAGTTTATTGAGTTGTCCGCCCAGAACGGGGTGGATGTGTTCCGCATTTTTGACAGTTTGAACAATCTTTCCAGTATGCAGCATTCCATAGATGTGGTGCGGCAGACCGGGAAGGTGGCGGAGCCGGCCCTGTGCTATACCGGGGACATTTTGGATCCGGCCCGCAGCAAATACGATTTGCAGTATTATGTGAATTTTGCCAAGGAATTGGAAAAAGCCGGGGCTAATATTGTGGCCATCAAGGATATGGCAGGTCTCTTGAAACCGGAGGCGGCCTACCGTCTGATCAGTGCCCTGAAGGATGCCCTCACTGTGCCGGTGCGGCTGCATACCCACGAGGGCAGCGGTAATGCCATTTACACCTGCGGCAGGGCGGTGGATGCAGGGGTGGATATTGTGGATTTGGCTTTCCCCGCCATGAGCGGCGGCACTTCCCAGCCCGCCAACGCTTCCCTGTGGCAGGCCCTGAGCGGCCATCCCAGGCAGCCGGATTTGGATGTGGGGGCCATGAATGAAATCAGCCATTATTGGGAGACCGTCCGGTCCTATTACAAGGCGGCGGACAAAACGGAACTTTTCCCCAATCCTGAGGTTTATGACCATGAAATGCCCGGTGGCCAATACACCAATCTGAAACAGCAGACCCTGGCCCTGGGGCTGATGCACCGCTGGGAAGACATCAAGAAAATGTACCATGTGGTGAATATGATGTTCGGTGACATCATAAAGGTTACCCCTTCATCTAAAGTGGTGGGGGATATGGCCCTCTTTATGATTCAGAACAACCTGACGGAGCAGGATATTTACCAACGGGGTGAAATTCTTGATTTCCCCGCTTCGGTGGTGGGGTTCTTCAGCGGCAATATCGGCATACCTTACAAGGGTTTCCCGGAAAAACTGCAAAAAATCGTGTTGAAGGGCAAGGCGGCGGTGACGGAAAAACCCGTGCTGCCTCCGGCGGACTTTGACCAAGTAAGGGAACATATTGTGACCAAGGGCAGTGATGGCAGCAGGGAAGATGTGAGCGCCAGCTGCCTCTATCCGGAGGTTTTTGACCAATATCTGCAACACAGGAATGAATTTGGCGATGTATCGGTGCTGGATACCCCGACTTTCTTCTTCGGCTTGAATCCCGGTGAGGAAATCCGTGTCACCATTGAGCAGGGCAAGGACTTGATTATCAAACTTCTGCACATCGGCGAAGCGGATGAAAAGGGCATGCGACTTGTAAGCTTTGAATTTAATGGGTTGCCCAGGGAAATCGAAATTAGGGACAGGAACCTGGAAGTGCGGGGCAGCGGACGCAAGAAGGTAAATAAGGATAATCCCAAAGAGATTGGTGCCACCATTTCCGGTTCCGTGGCCAAGATATTGGTAAATGTGAACCAAAAGGTGGAGAAGGGCCAGCCCCTCATTATTACGGAGGCCATGAAGATGGAGACCACTTTGACCGCCCCCGTCAGCGGAACTGTGGGAAAAATCCATGTTGACCAGGGCAGCAGGGTGGAAAGCGGGGACTGCCTGCTGGAGATTGTCTGACCATTGATGGCTGGAGTGGAGTGTAGTGGTGTTGTGGGGTATTTGAATAAGGTATGACACTATAGTTTGGAAAATTTCAAAAAATATATGCGAAAACCCTTGACAAAGGGGAAATGACATAGTATTATTGCATTATGCAAATTTGCTATGTCATTTTATTTTTGAGGAGGATTTAGAAATGAGTTTTATGAGGGAAGCAACCGATTTTTTGGGTGATGTGGTACAGGTGGTGGACACTTTGGCCAAGTTGAACAAGTTTGAAAAGGAGGAGGAGGCAGCGGGCCGTGTGACTCCGAAGGTTCCTGCTTTCGAACCTAAGATGGATTTGGATTCCATGAGCATCGGTCAGTTGGTGGACGCCATTTTTGACGAGACGGAGAAATTTATGGACAGTCCGGAACTTGCGGATTTGATGGACCGTTATGCCCAAAAGCACCGTTTGGGAATTTACGCCGAACTGGACGAGGCGGAGAGGGAGGCGGAAGAGTGGGTGAAAAATCAGCCCATGGAGGTACACAGCATTCCCGGTGAAAAGTATTGGGTGAATCTGCCGGAGGAACTTTTTGGCAAGAAAAAAGTCCAAGAGGACTGAGACCGTCAAAGAATATGGGATTGTGGGGTGAGAAAGATGATTTTGGATTTGAAGAATTTGAGGGAGCGGAAGGGGTTGACCAGGGAAGAGATGGTTATTACTCTCAACCTTTTTTGGCAGGAGGAACATCCTGACGGCAAACCGAAATTTACCCAGGACCGTCTGCTGCGGCTGGAGAAGGAGCCGGAGAAAATTTCCCTGGAAGAACTGGGCCTGATAATCCGTGTCTTTGGTGTGACCTTTGACCAGCTTCTGCAACCGAAAATCGGTCGTCTTGCCGCCCCCGAGGTGGAGGATAATTGGAACTATATGGTGGATTTGGTGACGGGCTTTGACCAGGAACTGGCCAAAGCCCCGGACTTCGTCCGGGAGCAATACGGGCCGGAACTGGCACGGCTCAGGAGCAGTATCGGCCGCAAGGGCCGTATTGCCTTTGTGGGCAGGCCCGATTCCGGCAAGAGCCGTACCATCAATACCCTGTTGGGGGAGGAGGTGCTTCCGGTGGGGTGGACCCCTGTCACCAGTGCCTTTATCCTGCTTAAATCAATGCACGAGAGGCCGGAATATATGGATTTCCACACCGTCTATGTGGCCAAAGAGGGTGAGGGGGAACAGTGGAACCCGGATTATTTTGCGGATGGATATTATTGCAGGGAGTGGCAGCTGGATATGGGGGGCTACGACCTTATCAAGGAGTATGGTACCCATGGGGGCGGTGCGGAAGCCAAAAACGCAGGAGCCATAGTGGTCTATGTGGACAGCCCTTTTTTGGATAATTGTGATTTGTTGGATTTGCCCGGTTTCGGTCAGGGCCCGGATGGGGATGAGGATGTCGGTATAGACGACATTTATAACAGCCGGGATACGGTGCTGAGCCAGCGGGCCAGCCGGCTGGCGGATGCCTTTGTTTATCTCAGCATTGCCAACAGTTTCCTTTATGGGGAGGATTTGGCCATGGTGCAGGCCATGGTGAAAATTCTGCCCACCTTGGAGAATAAGAACAACAATAAACTGGAGCCCTTCGGCAATCTGTTTTTGGTGGCGAGCCAGGCCATGACGGTGAACCACGGGGACAGGGGGGAGTTGGAGAAGATTTGCGACAAGGGGGCGGCACGGCTTTGGCCTTTGTTGAAGCTGCATCCGGCCCTGGCGGAAAAGATTGTGGATAGCGGCGGCTGGGAATACACCGAGGCCGCCCTGCGGAAGCGTTTTTTCACTTCGGAGATGGATTCCGAGGATTTGACCAAGGAGTTTTATAAGGAATTGGCGGATTTCGTCTCCATGCTGCCACAATTGATGCTGGGTCAGGCCACTGAGCGGATTGCGGAATATTTTGCCGTTCTTTCCAAACAATATGAGGGACGGATAAAGGAAAAAGAGTTGCAGCTTTGTCAAACTGAAAAAGAATTCCATACCAAATTGGAACAGCTCTATGAAGAACGAGCCAAAAGGGAGGAGAGCATTTGCAGAATAAGGGAAGTGCGGGCCAGGATTGAAAAGGAATTGCAGGAAACCCGCCAAAACTGCCGAAAAATCTATGACAAGGTGCTGAACGCCGGCCATGTTACGGAGGTTTTGGAGGAAAACAACTATGGCAAAAACAAAAAGGATTTGCTGGATTTGGTGACCGTCCTGACGGGGGAATTGGAGAAATGTCTGACGGAATCCATGGGTGAGAACAGCAGGGGCATTTTGCAGGAACTGGACGAAATCTTGGATGATATGGGGGGCAGCGGCGGACGTGAAACCTTCTACAGGGGGGTGACTGGTCAACCCAATGGGGGGGCCCTGACCAATTTGCCGTCCCAGGACACTGCGGATTATCGGTTTTGGAAAGGGATTGTGGGGGCGGCGGGCATGGCGCTGGTCTTCAGCATTGTACATGTGATGAGTGTGGCCTTGGCAGGTGTTTTGGGCTACGGGGGTACCTGGCGGCAACTCATCGGCAACCGCTTCGTAAAGGAGTTTGAATCCAAACAGGTCTTGGACAAACTTGTTCGGCACAGCGAAAAATATTGGGAAGACACCCTGGCGGCCCTGGATGAGGGGGTGGCAAAGATGGAGGAGGAATTGGAAAAAACTCATCTTACCAAACAAGAATTGTGTGAGGAATACATCAGGGACAAACAGGCCCTGGAATACTTCAGCAATTTTGGCGGCCGTTTCTGGCTTTGGCAACCAGGTGACGGCTGGGGCATCAAAATAGGTTGATTATTTGGGAGGTAAAATGTGGAGTAAAAATATCTGTTTAGGGAAAACTATTTGTAAGAAAGGTTTTTAAGGAAAAAGGAGAAAGTAAATGGTAGAATTACTGACATTACAGGATATGACCAGTAGATTTTTACAAAAGATGGGTAAGGAAAATACCACAAAAAAGTATGAAACTTATGAGGATATTATTGACATTGTCTGTCCGTCAAAGACCGTCAAACAGCACTGGAAGGAGATTGGTTTCAGATTTACGGATATTCAGCTGGCAACGGTTATTGTAAACGAAACAAGTTTGTCCGATAAAATTAAATGTTTGCAATATCTTCATCAGATTGCTTCAGGGGAAGTGGCTTTCAAAATCACTTGTTATTTGAGATGTATGGAAAAGTGGTGGGAAAAATTTCAGGATGCTTCTGAAGACAGTTGCTTTGTTATCTATAATGCAGATAAATGTAATAATAATTTTGATTATGAAGTGGTTGGCATTACAAAAAAATTTTCGGAGGCATTAAAAGTAGCCCAATGTTATGGCAATGATTATTGGGTGAGAATTGAGAAAAACAGGTATGTGCAGGAAACTGATAAGAAGGACGGATATGGAGAATATGATGACGGTTGCTTGGCAACTATTGAATTTGATGAGAATGGCTACATAGGCAGTTGTTATGGTTTTTATGATGATGAATATTTGTCCCGGTTAGGGGGTTTTCAATGGCCTTTTGGTTTTGACCGTTTTAAAATACCTCATCCGTTCCGTAGGGGAGACGTAGTCCGGTGCTATCCTTACAGAAGAAGTGGTGGCATTGATTTGGCATGGGCTTATGTACATTCCGGGCCTTCCGGTACTGAAACTTATGATGAATATGAGGACAAGAGTATTAATTCCTGGGGTGGCGATTACAGTGACATTATGATAACTGTGGAAGATATGGATGAAGAGAAGCTTCTTGGCATGATTAATCTGAACTGTAA
>JAKSOM010000032.1 GCA_024405585.1 Acidaminococcaceae bacterium
GATTATTTTACGTTAGCTTTGATGCAGTCAACGATAGCAGTGGTCGGGGTACCAGGAGTGAATACTTCTTTGATACCAGCAGCCTTCAAGCCAGGAATATCAGCATCAGGAATAACGCCGCCGCCCAATACCAGAACGTCGTTCAAGCCTTTAGCTTTCAACAATTCTACTACCTTGGGGAACAGGGTGTTATGAGCACCGGAGAGCAAGCTCAATGCAACAACTTGAACGTCGTCTTGGAGAGCTGCTTCAGCGATTTGTTCAGGGGTCAAACGAATGCCGGTGTAAATAACTTCGAAACCAGCATCGCGCAATGCACGTGCAACAACCTTTGCGCCACGATCATGGCCGTCCAAACCGGGTTTTGCTACTAATACTTTAATTGCCATTATATTTTTCCTCCAATTAAAATTTCAATCACTCAAATTACAGAGTGGGAGCTTTGTACTCGCCGAATACTTTACGCATTACGCCGCAGATTTCGCCCTCGGTAGCGTATGCTTCAACAGCTTCGAGAATCAAAGGCATCAAGTTAACTTTTTCGTCTTTGCAGCCAGCTTCCAATGCAGCCAATTTAGCTTCAACAGCAGCATTGTCACGACGTGCCTTCAAAGCAGCGATCTTGTCAGCTTGCAGCTTGCCAACGGAACCGTCAACGCGCAGCAAATCTTTGGGAGGCTCTTCCTCTTGGGTGAACTTGTTCACGCCAACGATGACACGGTTGCCTTTTTCAATATCCATTTGCCATGCATATGCGGAATCCTGGATTTCCTTTTGGATGTAACCCTTAGCGATAGCTTCGGGAGCGCCACCCAATTCGTCAATCTTCTTAATATAATCCCAAGCTTCTTTTTCGATCTTGTCGGTCAAAGCTTCTACATAGTAGGAGCCGCCCAAAGGATCTACAGTGTCAGCCAAACCGGACTCGTAAGCAACGATTTGTTGGGTACGGAGAGCGATGGTAACGGACTCGGTGGTGGGCAGTGCCAATGCTTCGTCCTTGGAGTTGGTGTGCAAGGATTGGGTGCCACCCATAACAGCAGCAGCGGTTTGCAATGCAACACGAACGATGTTGTTGTTAGGTTGTTGAGCGGTCAACATGGAACCTGCAGTTTGGGTATGAACGCGGAGCATCATGGATTTGGGTTTCTTTGCGCCAAAACGCTCTTTCATAACCTTTGCCCATACGCGACGGGATGCACGGAATTTTGCAACTTCTTCCAATACGTTGTTGTGAGCATTCCAGAAGAAGGACAGACGGCCTGCGAAAGCATCAACGTCCATGCCGGCTTTGATAGCTGCTTCAACGTAAGCGATACCATCGGCGATGGTGAACGCGATTTCTTGGGAAGCGGTGGAACCAGCTTCACGAATGTGGTAACCGGAAATGGAAATGGTATTCCACAGGGGAACGTTCTTAGCGCAATATTCGAAAATATTGGTGATCAAACGCATAGAGGGTTTCGGCGGGAAAATGTAGGTGCCGCGAGCTGCGTATTCCTTCAAAATATCGTTTTGAATGGTGCCACGCAGTTTGTCAGCGCTAACGCCTTGTTTCTTAGCAACGGCAATGTACATGCAGAGCAGTACGCTTGCAGGAGCGTTAATGGTCATGGAGGTGGAAACTTTGTCCAAAGGAATTTGGTCAAAGAGGATTTCCATATCAGCCAAGGAGTCGATAGCTACGCCTACCTTGCCAACTTCGCCTTCAGCCATGGGATCGGTGGAATCATAACCAATCTGGGTGGGCAGGTCGAATGCGCAGGACAAGCCGCTGCCGCCGTTAGCCAACAGGTAACGATAGCGCTCGTTGGATTTCTCAGCGGTGGAGAAACCAGCATACATACGCATGGTCCAGAAACGGCCACGGTACATAGTGGGTTGTACGCCACGGGTGAAGGGATATTCACCGGGGAAACCCAATTTCTTGCAGTAATCGAAGTCCTCACCCAAATCAACAGGGGTGTACAGACGGTTGGGAGCGAGGTTTGCACGCTCGGGAGCTTTGTCAAGTTTAGCTTCTACACCAGCGGTGTATTTCTCTAAACCAGCCTTAATGTCTTCAAATGCCATTCTCAGATCCTCCTTAAAATTTTTTAATTCCTATTTCGGTCGGACATCGCCGAAATAATAGGTGAGAGTGTCGGCCAAAAGGCCGTCTTGAAAATTTATGCCGGAATCCGTTGACCCCGGACTTTGTATTAATCCATCCCGCTTCTGCATCACCACGATGCAGAAGCAAGATGTAATAGATACCTAAGACAGAGTAAGATTATTTCTCCATGGTACCGGTCTTAACCGCTCTCTCGTGGAAGCTGAACGCTTCTTCCAAGATATGCGGGGTTTGGCTGTTGCCGCATGCTTCGCAAGCACGTTTGAAGTAATCCAACAACAAGGGTTGATATTTGGGGTTAGCAATCTTGTCGATGATAACCAATGCTCTCTCTTTGGGAGTCAAACCGCGGAGATCAGCTACGCCACGCTCGGAAACGATAACGTCAACATCATGCTCGGTGTGGTCGATATGAGAGCAGAAAGGAACTACGCTGGAAACTGCGCCCTTCTTCGCCATGGAAGTGGTGAAGAATACGGTCAGATAGCCGTTACGTGCGAAGTCGCCGGAACCGCCAATACCGTTCATCAACTTGGTGCCGTTGATGTGGGTGGAGTTAACGTTGCCGTAAATATCAACTTCGATAGCGGTGTTCATAGCAATGATACCGATACGACGTGCTACTTCGGGGCTGTTAGCGATTTCTTGGGGACGGAGCATCAGATGGGGTTTGTAAAAGTTGATGTTCTCTTTGAATTTCTTCAGGCAATCAGGAGAAGGACTCAAAGCGGTGCCGGAAGCAATGCGCAGTTTGCCGGCATCAATCAAATCAAACATACCATCTTGAATAACTTCGGTGTATACGGTCAAATCTTTGAAGTCGGAGTTAACCAGACCGTTGATAACGGCATTAGCAACGCCGCCTACGCCGGACTGCAAGGGCAACAGGTTAGCGGGCAAACGACCAGCTTTAACTTCATCCTTGAAGAATGCAACCAAGTTCTCGCCCATCTTCTTGCTGTCTTCATCAATAGCAGCCAAGGGACGGGTCTTATCGGTAACGTCGCAGGGAACAACTGCTACAATCTTGTCCAATTCGCAAGGAATGTAGGGGGTGCCGATGCGATCTTCGGGTTTCTCAACGGGAATGGGTTTGCGGCAGGGAGGATCCAGAGGAACATAGCTATCATGCATACCGTCCAACTCAACGGGTTGGGAAGTATTAACCTCAACGATAACTTGTTTTGCGCTCTGTACCCAGCTGGAGCTGTTGCCCATGGAAGTGGTAGGAATCAAAGCAACTCTCTTGTCGTCGCCAGGGATTTCCTTAACCAGGCAGGTCTCGATAATAGCCAACTCAACGTCCTTGCGGTTAGCCATGTAGCCGTAACGGGCTACTTGAGCAGCATGGCTCAAATGCATATCGGTATATTTTACCTTGCCTTCGTTAATGGCTTTACGCATAGCATTGTTGGTCTGATAGGGCAAACGACGGTCGATGTGTTCAACCAATGCCTCATCAATTTCCGGGCCTAAAGATGCGCCAGACCAAATGTTGATTTTGAAATCTTGGCCTTTGTAACGCTCTGCCAAAGCCAGAGGCACTGCTTTAGGATAGCCAGAGGGAGTAAATCCGCTGACGCCAACATTCATGCCTGCTTTTACGTATTCAGTAGCAGCCATAGCGGTAGTAACCTTACCAACTACGGAGTCACAGATACGATTTCTGATGTCATTAATGTCCATAATCTTACCTTCCTCCTTAGTAAAATTTAGAGATATTTTTTATTAGGCATACGCCTTTTATTGGAGCTATTATAACATAGTTAACAAAAAAAGTTACGAAAGTTTACAAGTTTTTTGAAAATTTCTTTCCCGACCCCCTCCAGCAAACCGCTATAATATTGTAATACTATATATATACTGCCCGGTTTTCTCGCTTTTTTGCTAAATATGCCATATCCATATATCTTTTCATTGAATATTTTGCAAATATTCAAAGTTTACAAAATCTATCTTTTTTGTCTGCTTTTATAGGTAGTATGCAACAATTTATGGGACAACTCACCCAGTGGCTCTCCCAAAAACTCGTTATAAAGAGTTTTTATCTCCGGATTCTCATGAGATTTGCGGATAAGGGAATCCGCATCTATCTGCATAATGGCCTTCTGGCGCAACACCCGCTTGCTATAATCCACAGGCAAAGGTTGTCCGCCGCCGCCGATGCAGCCCCCCGGGCAGGCCATAATCTCGATGAAATGGTAGTCCGCAGTACCTGCCACCACCCGCTTACACATCTCCTGGGCCGCTTTCAAGGTATTGACAACCGCCACCTTCACCTGCAAGTCCCCAACGGGAATCACGGCCTCACGGGTTTCCGCCATGCCCCGAACCTGCTGGTAATCCACCTTGTCGAAGCTCTTGCCGGTAACCACCTCCGCCACGGTCCTGAGTGCCGCTTCCATAACCCCGCCGGTAGTGCCGAAGATAGCCGCCGCACCGGTGCTGGCACCCAAGGGCGAATCAAAGTTCTCCTCCTTCAAAGAAGCGAAGTCAATATTCAAGGAACGCATCATCCTGCCCAGTTCACGGGTGGTAATAACAATATCAATATCCCTGAAACCGCTGTCACACAATTCGTCCCTGGCCGCCTCGTATTTCTTGGCAGTGCAAGGCATAACGGAAACCGTGACAATTTTGGCCGGGTCAATGTTGGCTTTCTTGGCAAAATAGGTCTTAGCAATGGCACCGAACATACCTTGGGGGGATTTAGCAGTGCTGAGATGGGGAATCAAACCCGGGTATTTCAATTCCAAGGTATTCACCCAACCCGGACTGCAGGACGTAATCATGGGCAGCACCCCATTATTTTTAAGACGATGAATGAACTCGTACCCCTCTTCCATAATAGTAAGGTCGGCAGCAAAATTCACGTCAAAGACATAGTCAAAACCCATCTTCCTGAGAGCTGCAACCATCTTGCCGGTGACGATACTGCCCGCCGGCATCCCCATTTCTTCACCCAGGGCCACCCTCACAGAGGGAGCCATCTGCACCAGAACAATCTTTTCCGGGTCATTAATGGCATTCCGAACCTTTTCCGTGTCGTCCCGCTCCACAATGGCGCCAGTGGGACAGACGGTGGAGCACTGACCGCAAAGGGAGCAGGCCACCTCACCCAAACCGCAATCGAAAGCCGGTGCGACCAGGGTGTTAAAACCACGCTTTTGAAAACCGTACACATTCATCCCCTGCACCTCGCTGCAAACCCTGACGCAACGGCCGCAAAGGATGCATTTCTCCGGATCACGGACCAGGGAAGGATTGCTCTCGTCCTTGGCATGATGGCGGCGTTCGCCCTCATCAAAACGAATCTTACGGACACCCAATTCCTGGGCCACTTTCTGCAATTCGCAGTTGCCGCTCTTCTGACAAGTCAGGCAATCCTTGGGGTGGTTGGCCAACAGCAATTCCACGATAGTTTTTCTGGCCTTCCGTACCCTTGCGGAATTGGTTTGAACCACCATATCATTGGCCACGGGATAAACACAGGATGCCACCAAGGTCTTGGAAGTATTCACCTCCACCACACACAAACGGCAGGCCCCCGCCGGAGTCAGATCCGGATGGTAGCACAAAGTGGGGATATAAATATTGTTCATCCTGCAGGCCTGCAAAACAGACATTCCCTCAGGAACAGAATACTTATTGCCATCAATATAGACAGTTACCATACTCATTTTCTCCGCCCTCCTTACTCTCTGTCAATCGCCTTAAAGGGGCAATTGGCCATGCAGGCACCGCACTTGATACATTTGGTGGTGTCAATCATGTGCTGCTTGCCCGGCTCACCGCTGATGGCCTGCACCGGACAATTCCGTTTGCACAGACCGCAGCCCTTGCACCGATCGCTAATCACAAACTTGGTCAAAGCAGAGCAGGCCCCCGCCGGACAGCGGTGCTCCTTGATGTGGGCCTCATATTCGTCACGGAAATAACGCAATGTTGCCAAAACCGGATTGGGCGCCGTCTGTCCCAGACCGCACAGGGCGGTATCCTTGATGACTCCCGCCAAATCCTCCAAGAGCTCAATATCACCTTCCCGGCCTTTGCCGTCAATGATACGGTTCAAAATCTCCAACATCCTCTTGGTACCCTCACGGCAGGGAGTGCACTTGCCGCAGGACTCGGACTGGGTGAAAGTGAGGAAGAAACGGGCCACATCCACCATACAGGTGGTCTCATCCATCACCACCAGACCGCCGGACCCCATCATGGCCCCCGCCTTAATCAGGCTGTCGTAATCCACGGGCAAATCCAACATGCTCTCAGGCAGGCAGCCGCCGCTGGGGCCGCCAATCTGCACCGCCTTAAATTTCTTGTCATTGGCGATGCCGCCACCCACTTCAAAGATAATCTCCCGGATGGTAGTACCCATCTCCACCTCTGCCAGACCCGTATGCTTAATCTTGCCGGTCAGGGCAAAGACCTTGGTACCCTTGCTGCCCTCAGTACCCATGCCGGCATACCAATCCGCACCCTTCACAATAATCATGGCCACATTGGCGAAGGTCTCCACATTATTGATGTTGCTTGGCTTGCCCCAAAGTCCGGAAACAGCCGGGAATGGGGGACGGGGACGGGGCATGCCCCGCTTGCCCTCAATACTCTGCATCAGGGCGGTTTCCTCGCCGCAAACAAAGGCACCGGCACCCTCCTTCACCTGCAGATGGAAATTGAAACCGCTGCCAAAAATATTCTCACCCAAAAAACCGGCCTGCTCCGCCGCTGCAATGGCGGCACGGAGCCGTTTGATAGCCAAAGGATACTCAGCCCGGGCATAAATGTAACCCTCCGTAGCACCCATGGCATAACCGCCGATGGCCATACCCTCCACCATCCGGTGGGGGTCGCCCTCCATCACGCTACGGTCCATAAAGGCCCCCGGGTCCCCTTCATCCGCATTGCAGATGACGTACTTTTGATCCGCCACACTGTTGCGGCAGAACTGCCACTTCATCCCCGTGGGGAAACCGCCGCCGCCACGGCCACGTAGCCCGGACTTCTTCACCTGGTCAATAACCTCCTCCGGCTTCATGGCAGTCAGGGCCTTGGCCAAACCCTCATAGCCGCCCAAAGCCACATATTCCTCCAGGGAATCCGGGTCAATCACGCCGCAATGCTCCAATACCAAATGCTGCTGCTTCTTGCAGAACTCAATATCACTGTACTTAGGCACATCACCGAACCCCTTGTCCTGATTAGCATCCGGGAAACGTCCCACCACCAATTCCGGCACAACCCTGCCATTAATGATATGCTCTTCCACCAAGGCCTTGACATGCTCCGGTTTCACCTTACCATAGGTCACCCGTGCTTCGCCGAAGCGGGCGATATCCACCAGCACTTCCTGCTCACACATACCGATACAACCGGTCTGTTTAATAATCACATTATCAACATTATGGGCCGCCAACTCCTCTTCCAGAGCCTTCTGCACCTCCCGGGCCCCCGCCGCAATGCCGCAGGTACCCATACCGATAATCACCAAAGTTTTACCTTTTTCCCGGGCGGCAATCTCCGCCTGACATTTGGCCCTGAGGGCCGCCAAATCCGCCAAACTCTTCATCTCTGCCCTCCTCAATTGTACTCAGCCAAAACCTTGGCCACCTTCTCCGGGGTCATCCGGCCGTGAGTATCCTCATCAATCTGCATGACGGGAGCCAGACCGCAAGCGCCCAGGCAAGCCACCGTCTCCAAAGTGAAACGGCCGTCCATCGTGGTCTCACCGGGTTTAATCCCCAGCTGCGCCTCCAACGCATTCAAAATGCTGGCACCGCCCCGCACATGGCAGGCAGTACCCTGGCAACAGCGGCTGATATATTTTCCCCGGGGATTCAAGTGGAACAAGGAATAGAACGTCACCACCCCGTAAATCTCCGCCAGAGGAATCCCCAATTTCTCACTCACATACTCCAAAGCCGCCTTGGGCAGATAATTGTACAGATTCTGCACATCCTGCATCACAGGAATCAGCACTCCCTGCTTGCCGGCATATTTGGCTAAAATTGCATCCAACTCGGCGTAATCAATTTTATCAACTGCGCCCGTCACTTTTGCCATAATCAACCTCCCACATTAAAATCTCTTGTTATTTCATAAAACTTTTAATATTCTACCACAAACACATCAATATTTGTAGGACAAAAGAAAAAGATTATTACTGACATTTTCTCACCGCCTACGATTTATTATCTACGCAAAAAATTTCAAAATGCCAGTTATCTAGTAGATATTCACAATTATCTACTAGATAATTGGCATTTTTAATCTCGGCAAAGCAAAATTTATTTCTGTACCGCCGTAATTTTGCCCACCCTGGCTTTGGTGGCGGCAAGCAAATCCTGCGGACTAAGAACAATTTGCAAACCCCTTTGTCCGGCGCTCACCGCTATTTTTTCCAAATGCAGACAATGTTCGTCCAGAAACACCGGATAATCCTTTTTGGCGCCCAAGGGACTGCAACCGCCCCGAATGTAACCGGTCAAAGGCAAAAGCTCCTTCAACGGCACCAGTTCGCAACGCTTGTTGCCGCCCAAACGTGCCAGGGCCTTCAGATTCAGCTCCCCGTCCCCGGGTATCACCGCAAATTGAACAGGAATTAAATCGCCCCGGACGCAAAGGGTCTTAAAAACCCTATCCGCAGGCATACCGGTAACTGATGCCACATGTACCGCATCCAAATGTTCTTCATCCACCGGATACTCCACCAGTGTGTATCCTATTTTCAATCTGTCCAAAATCCTTGCCGCATTGGTTTTCTTCGCCATAGCACTCACCTCACCTTACGTAATCTATTATACACTATTATGACTTTTCATGACAATTTTTCTCTCCAACAACCTCTGCTGCCCCAACATATACCGACTCAAATGTAACAGTCTAAAACTTTTTGAAAAAATACTTGCATTGTCATTTATTTATCATCTTCTGGACTCCAATATAAAACTCCTTACAGAGTAAAAGAAGTTTTAAGTCAGATAATTGAAATGATTATTAAAAAGATGAATTTATATATTGAAAGAAGTCACTGTGATACTTCATTTTTA
>JAKSOM010000033.1 GCA_024405585.1 Acidaminococcaceae bacterium
AAATTCTATCCCCGGATTCCGTTCCAAAATCCAATTCAAGGCCCACTCGTTATTCACCAGAACCACGGGCCTCTCCTTCTTATCCAAAACCAACATACCGTTATCTAACCCTTTCAACTTGTCCAAAGCATCCTCCGTAGGGGCATAAACCCACCGGGCCACACTATAGGGCAAACGGGTCATCAACAGCTTGGCACTGTATTCATTCAACAGACGGTATTCCAAAACCTCCAACTGCAACTCGCCGACAACGCCCACAACAAAACTCTCCAGCCCCATTCCTTCCTGACGGAAAACCTGAATGGCACCTTCCTGGCTCAGCTGCAAAATACCCTTTTCAAACTGTTTCCTCTTCAAACTGTCCTTGGGCTGCACCCGGGCGAAAATTTCCGGCGGGAACACAGGAAAATCCTCAAACTGTACTTTGAGCTTCTCATCGCTCAAAGAATCACCAATGCCGAAAATACCGGGATCAAAAACCCCGATTATATCACCGGGATAGGCCCGCTCCACAATAGTCCTCTCCTGGGCCATAAACTGTTGGGGCTGAGCCAGCTTCACCGGCTTGCCGCTCTGCTTGTGAAAAACAGTCATCCCCTTATCAAAGACACCGCTGCAAATACGCATAAAACTGATTCTGTCCCGATGGGCAGGATTCATATTGGCCTGAATCTTGAAAACAAAAGCGGAAAACTTGTCATTATCCGGCTCAATAAAATTACCGTCCTGCAGAAAGCGGGGCTGGGGTTCCGGGCTCAGCTCCAAAAATTTCTCCAAAAAGCCCTGCACACCAAAATTGGTCATGGCACTGCCAAAAAACATAGGGGTCAACTCCCCGGCAATCACCCTGGACATATCAAAATCATCCCCTGCCATATCCAGGAGTTCAATATCATTCACCAGATTTTCATACAGCTCATTCCCCAACATTTCCTTAATTTCCGGGTCTTCCAAAGAACCGGTGGTGGATTGCAGCTTTTTGGCACCATGGCTCCCGTCCTCTTCAAAAAGTTCGATGGTCTTCTCCAAACGGTTATAAACACCCTTGTAATGCCCGACAATACCGACGGGCCAATCAATTGGATAGGCCCGGATGCCCAAAATCTTCTCGATTTCATCCATCAAATCAAAAGGATTCCGCCCGTAACGGTCCAACTTGTTCACAAAAGTGAAAATGGGCAGATGACGGCGATGGGCCACCCAGAAAAGCTTCTTGGTCTGGGGCTCCACACCCTTGGCGGCATCAATCAGCATCACCGCACTATCCGCCGCCATCAAAGTCCTATAGGTATCCTCGCTAAAATCCTGATGCCCGGGGGTATCAAGAATATTAACCCTGTAACCGTTGTAATCAAACTGCAAAACGGAACTGGTAACGGAAATCCCCCTCTGTTTCTCAATCTCCATCCAATCGCTGACCGCATGCTTATTGGCCTTGCGTGCCTTTACCGACCCGGCAAGGTGAATGGCTCCGCCGTAAAGCAACAATTTCTCCGTCAGTGTGGTCTTCCCCGCATCAGGATGACTGATAATGGCGAAGGTACGTCTGTTTTTGATATTGTCCCTCAATTCACTCATCTTGTTTCTTCCTCATAAATTCCTCAATCTCCGCCCTGTCCTCATAGATGCCGTACTGCTCCAGCACCTGTTCCTTCACATAATCAGGAAGGGGCTTCTCCGTCTCCAACTCCCCCTTACGGCTCACACGGAAGGCAATCTGCTCGCACCGCTCCCCGCCGAAGGTGTCGCAGGTAACGGTGGTCCGCATAAACTCTGCCTCAAAACTGCATTCCTTAAGAATGTTCTTCTTCCGCTCCAAATCCCAGGCGGTATAAAACTTGAACAACTCCTCCTGGGCGAAACGGGGAACATCCTCCCCCAGCACCACAATCCCCTCTTCCTCAATGGGTGTGCAATCTATTTTTTGGATATCCGTCCCGTCAGCCAAAAGGATATCCGCCGTCATCACGCAATCCTTTTCGTGGAAAGTTGCTGTCTTAATCTGCCACTTGGCATGCCAGGCATCAATACACCGGTCACAAATAAACGCTGTATCGGCAACACTCGTATTCAAATAATTGTCACGGTAATGCACCCCTGACTTGGGAGTGAAAGCCGCACCGCACTCCGAACAAACAAACTTCAACTCTTTAATCATAGATACCTCATAGAAATTAATAAAATAACCAATACGGGGTAACCCGTATTGGCCCAATTAACAAAATGGTCGGAGCGGCGAGATTCGAACTCACGGCCTCTTCCACCCCAAGGAAGCGCGCTACCAAACTGCGCTACGCCCCGAACATGCAAGAGGTATTATAATACCCTATATCTGAAAAGTCAAGTATAAAATAAACTTTCTATATCTTCCGTCCGGCATCCGCCGTCCATTATCAACCAATCCTCACTCCAACAATTCTCTTTGTCCAACGAATTTGTCCGCCAGGTCCTGCAAATTGTCATAAATAAATTCGTGGTTGATGTATTCCACATTCAAAGCGTCCACAATCTTCTTAATGTTTTTGGTAGTGAAAGGTCTGCTTTCGTCAATCCTGTGGATATGCTCAAAGACCTGAGCCGGGGTGGGATTGGAGACCAGCCGGCAGCCCGTACTGCGTACATAGTCGCCGCAGAGGGAACAATTAAGATGCAACCCTTTAATCAGTTCCGCCCAGGGTCCCAGTTTATCGATGACCCTAAGGATGTAGTCGACCCCCTCTTCTTCCGTCTTCAACTTCAGATTGGTATTCATCAAATGTCCCGTATCCAGCATAATCCCCACATTGGGATGTTTGATTTGTTCAAAGAAAAATTTCACTGTCCTGCTATCCGTAAGCCGCAAACCGGGCCACCAAAGGTTTTCAAAAAGCACCTTGGTTGTGGGCGGTACTTCGTCCGCCACCATATTGAAAATCTCACTGGCGGCCAAGCACACTTCCCTGTCACTGTAGTTGAACTGCCAGGTGTAAATTTCCTCAAAATTGGCCTCGGAAACATGCCAGACCAAATATTCCGGGTTATCCAGCAGGGCGGCAGCAATATTTTTGCGGATGACTCCCAGCCACTCCGCCTGCCCCAAGGCCTCGTGGTAATAGGCGCTCCTGTCATTCACACTGGGGAACATGGCCCTGAGCCGCTTGTTGTTTTTCAGCCAAAAATCCATAAAGGTGGGCCAATACAAAAGATGCACCCCATAGGTCAAATCCGCATACCGCTTGGCCGGAGCATCCGTAGTATAAACGAAACGCTCCATGCCCTCCGCACCAATGGAACTGACGAACTGTTGCAGGGAGAGCCCCCTCTGCAGCAGCTCATTCTCATATTCAGGAATACTTGCGTAATTGAACAAATGTTTCATATTTCGGTACCAAAAATCTCAAAATCTATTCGATATTATAACACAATTTAGCCATCTCTTCCACCGCCTTCAAAGTGTATTGGCTGGTGGAATAAAGGTACTGGTCATGCAATTTGTAAAAGCGTTTGTGCTTCACCGCCTCCACATCTTTGTATAAAGGATTCTCCAAAATTTTTTTGGCAAAACCATCCACATCCTTCTTCTTAGTATAGTCCCAGCTGGGCATGAAAAGCACATCCGGATTCAGTTCCAACAATAACTCCTCGCTCAGCACTGCTTGGGCAGGAACATTTTTCTCTGCCAAAGCATTCCTGATTCCGGCATAATGGCACAAATCATTGAAAGGACCCTCAGGACCCATAATTCCCATGGTGCTCAAAGCCAGAACCCTGAGCATTTTTCCCTGATGCTTGGCAAGGGCTTTATCCCTCACCGCCTCTAAATCCCTTTGCAGTTTGGCCGTCATCTCCCGGCCCCGCTCCTTTTCCCCTACTGCATCCGCCACCTGGTTGATAAAGGCCATAATCTCCTGCACCGTATTGGCGCTGGTACAGGTCACAACCTTCAAGCCAGCGGCTTTTAGTGCATCACAATAACCTGGTCCCATGAAACTGGCAGCCAGCACCAAATCGGGATTCAAGGCCACAATGGCTTCAAAATTCCCCCCGTACACACGACTCTTTATCTGTTTGGCCTTCTCCACCGCACAACTGATACTGGGATCATCCACAAGATAGGTGAGCCCTTGAATGCGTTCCGCCGGCACCAAATCCAAAAGAATCTCGTCAATGCTGGTATTCAAACTTACGATACGCCGGGGTTTGGCAGTGAAAATGACCCTGTTGCCGAAGGAATCCACCACAGAGTACAAGGGTTTCCCCTGCTCCCCTTTTGTGGTAATCGCCCCGCAACCGGTCAGCAGCAAACAGGCCAAACACAATAGCAAAAGAAACAATCTTTTCATGATAATTTTAATTCTTCTGTATTATAGCACACAACCAAATCAAATTCTAGAAAATCTACTGTCAGTCACTTTTCGATGTTTTCACCATGCAGCGATTGCCATTGACAATTCATCACAATTCACCCGCAGCAAACGGAACAGCAAAAAATGTAGTAAATTTTTCTAAAATTACGTAAATTTTTTGGTGTTGGCGCACAATATAGCAAAAACTCTACATGAGTTTTGGAAAACTCTCGTAGAGTTTTTGCGTTATGTGTAGAGTTTAGTGAATTGCGAAACGCAAAATTTTTTAGAACGTAAACTCAACTCCGCCGTAAATGGTACGGCCGGGACGGGCATAAATAGTTCTGGGAGAAGCCCATTGTGCGTCAAACTGGTCAGCATAGTATTTGTTGAAAAGATTGTTGCACTTCAAAAATACTTTGGCGTTCTTCACCGGCTTGTAGCTGACACTCAAATCCATCAGCATATAGAAATTCCCCTGGGGCACAGAACCATGTACGAAGCCGGTACCGGAAGCGCCAATCATGGCCCGGATATCCGTCCCCACATTCCACTTGCCTGCGGTATAATCAACACCCAAATTTATTTGGTTGGATGGATATACCACATATTCCATAGGTTGCTCACTATGAACATAGGCCCACCCTAATTTGGCATGCCAGTTGCCGTCAAAGGTCTTGTCATATTGCACATCAAAACCGTGGGTCTTAGTATTGTCATCAACGTTTGTATAGGTCTGGTTGGGATATACCCCCACAGTAGTAATCATCTGATCCGCATTGCGCCGGAAAACATGCACACTCACCACATCATTGGATGTAAATTTGTGATTGAAGCCGATTTCATAATTCTTGCCCTTTTCCGGTTTCAAATCTGCATTTCCATAGGTGGGCATGTAGAGTTGACTGATGGTGGGAAGGACAAAATAATCATTGTAACCGATATACATATTGCTCTTTTCACTGAACTTGTAGCCCAAATTGACACTCTTAGCAAAATTGCTGTCCACCTCCGCCTTGCCGGAAGTGCTGGGCTTGTCATAGCGGACACCGGCGGTCAATTCCCAACCCTTGCCGAATTTCCAACTGTCCTGAAGAATAACTGCCTTATTCTCCAAAGATTCCTTATCCCCCCGCAACTCCTCGGACTTAAAATATTCCAAACCAAAGGTCAAAGTATTGTCCTTATTAGCATAGGTAAACAAATCCTTAAAATTACTGCTCTTCCAATTGTTATTGATGTAGTAAGGCCAAAGAGTGCCGGTATTGCTTTCCGTATTGTATTCATACTTGGTGTAGTTATACATAAATTGATTGCTCAATTTGTCGTTAATCTTGCCGTTCCATTTGAACTGTATATTGGTGGCCTTGGTTTTGCCGTCAAAATGCCCGCCGCCATAAAGATAATCCTCATAACCCCAGTTTTCATTGGCATAACGATAATCCAAGGCAATATCATTACCTTCGCTAAATTCATGGGTCAATCCTACATTGATGTTCTCGCCATTTTTGCGATTGTCCCATTTGTCGTCATTGGCATCATTAAAAGCCCCGTCATGATATTTTTTGGCAAAAATACGGTAGGATGTTTTGTCAAACCTGCCCTGATGGGAAATCTTGTAGTTTTCATGGTTGAAACTGCCAAACTCTGTCCCCACTTTGGTCTTGAAGCCATCCACTTTCTTGGTCACAATATTGATAACACCGCCCACCGCATCCGTACCATAGAGCAAAGAGCCGGAACCCTTCACCACTTCAATCCGTTCAATATTATCCATATCACTCATGAGTTGCCCGATATAGGTTTGGGGAGTGCCCATACTATCCGCTCCGGGGATGGCAACAGGCATACCGTTAACCATAATCTTAATTTTATTGGAACCGTTCATACCAAATTTACTGGATGTATCATTACCTGCGATAGGATAATCCGCAAACTGCATCCCAGTAACATGGCGGACGGCATCCTGTACATCCTTGTAATTCATCTTCTCAATTTGCTCCGCCGTAATGACCTGGGTGTTGCTCTTGGTTGTGAACAGTGTCTCAGGTTTGCCGGAGGCGGTGACAACCCCCTCATCAAAATAATAGGTTTTGCCGGCGGTCTCCTCCGCTGCCAGGGCCTGCATGCTGACCACACTCAGCAATACTGCCAATCCTAAAGTAGATTTTTTCATCATCTTGCCTCCAAAAATTTTTTGTCCCCAGAGAACGGCTCTCACCCCATCCCCCAGGGACAGCCCTATTATAGTGGTTTCAAAAAAATATGTCAAGCAAAATATTTATTATTTTGCTTGACATATTTATTAGGATAGATTATCATTAAGATATCATTCAACATGAGTGACATTGGCAGATAAGGACAAATTTGCCATTCTTGGGTCTTCTCCTCCATGAAAAAAGCTGAGGCACAACCTCAGCTTTTTTTTGCTTTCTTCAGACACTCCGGGCAAATGCCTACAAAGACAATCTTATGGGGTTGCAACTTGAACCCCGTCAGCTTCTCCACCTTGGCATCCAAAGTATGATCATAGGGCAACTCCTGAAAGTTATGCAAGTCCCCGCACTCCGTACAAAGCATGTGGTAGTGTCGGGAAAGAATGTGGTCAAAATGGTCTGCTCCCCCGGGGACGCTGACCCTTGCCAAAAAACCGGATTCCAAAAGGGCGTTCAGGTTCCGATATACCGTACCCTTGCTGATGTCCGGATAGTCCTTGGTAATCAAATCATAAACATTTTCCGCCGTAGGATGGCAACCGTGCCGCCGCACTGCATCCATAACCATCTGTCTTTGTATCGTATTTCTTTTGGTAGTCATTTTACACCTCGATTCCCGCTTCCGCAAAAGTCCGCATTTCCTTATAGCATCTTAGCCCCGCCTGCAGCAGGGTCAGATTATAGTCAAATTTCTGTTCACCACTGATTCCTTTCAGCAAAATCACCTGTTTGTCGCAGAAAACTTGCCGATATTCCTGCCCATGTTGCCTGAAATACTGTTGCAACTCCTCCAGTCCGCTTCCCTGCAACAATTCCTCCGGGTCCGCCGTCCCCTTGAGGACCGCATAGCGGCGGACCATGCCCTCAATCTTACCCAAGGCCCCCCGGGGTTTAATCAAATTGTCCAGCCGCTGCTGTACCGCCATCTCAATCTCATTCATAATACTTTACCAACTCCAAATACCGCCAACATAAAGACCGCTTCCCCCACCTCCGTCAGAAAGCCGTAGGTGTCCCCGGTCAGACCGCCCAGTTGATTTTTCAGAAATTGGGCCACCCCATTCAACAAAACAAAGCCAACCCCCACCGCAAGCAGATAAACCATGCCAAAGTAAAAAACCATAAGGCAGGTCAGTACTAAACCTGGAAGCCAATACCAGCTCCGGGCATAATCCTTGAACATTTTGCCAATGCCGCTGTTCCTGGCATAGGGATAACAAATGATAAAGAACACCATCATGGACCGGGTGAAAAGAAAAGCCATCACCAATGCCAAAGTCAAAATTTCCGCCGGCAGGGAGGCATAAAGGGCAAACTTCGTCAAAAGCAGCAGCACCGCACCCAGCACCCCGTTGGCCCCCACATGGCTGTCCTTCATAATCTCCAGCATCCTTGCCCTGTCCCGGGCACTGAAAACTCCATCGCAGGTATCCATAAAGCCATCATACATCAGCACTCCCAGGATGAGAAACTCACCCAAAAGTAACAGTATGCTCCGCAGGAACACGGGTGTGGCCAACTGTACCAAGAGATAGTTCACCCCTGCCAAAACCGCCCCCGCCAAAAGTCCTATCAGGGGGAACCACAATACGCTGCGGCTGAAGCCCTCCGGCGACCACTCCCGGGCACTGCTGAATTCTATTCTCGTCAAAAACTCCAATGCTGTTATCATTTCCTAATCATCCTCAAGAGGGGCAGCACCACCTCCGCCCCGGTGCCTTCCCCAATCCGCATCCCCACATCAACCACTGGCTCCAAATGCAGGGCTTTCAGGGCCTGCCTGTGTCCCGGCTCTGCACTGAGATGGCTGGGAATCAAAAATTTATGCAAATCCGGTTTCATGCTTTGGGCACAAAGGGCCGCCGCCGTAGCATTGATTCCGTCCAAAATCACCGGTTTTCTCTGCTCCGCCGCCTCCAGCATGGCTCCCGCCATAGCCACATGTTCAAAACCGCCCAACTTCATCAGGGCGGACACACCGTCACCTGCAGCAACCTTGTTCACCTTCAGCCCATCCGCAACGACCTGTTGTTTCAGCAGCATCCTCACATCGTCAATACCGCTGCCATGCCCCACCGTTTTTTCCACGGGCAGACCCAGCACAGCACTAATCAAAGCCGCAGAACTGGTGGTATTGCCAATGGCCATTTCCCCCAAAACAAAGATGTTGTAACTCCGCTGTAGGGCATCCTTCACCAGCCACCGTCCCGCAGTCAGGGCACGGAAATAACTTTCCTCATCCATAGCCGGACCCACCATAAAATTCTTCGTTCCCCGGCGGGCCTTATAGTCAAACACCTGCAGCCGTTTGGTATTGAAGGCCGTCCCCACATCCGCCACCCACACATCCGCCCCGGCATGACGGGCCAGAACATTGGCGGCAGCAGAACCCTCCTGATAGCTTTCCATCATCTTCAGGGTCACCTCCTGCTTGAAGGCGCTTACCCCGTATTTGGCAATCCCATGGTCGG
>JAKSOM010000034.1 GCA_024405585.1 Acidaminococcaceae bacterium
ACACCTTCCCGTGCAATATTATCCAACAAGGACTGCTTTATTTTGGTATATTTGTCAGGGGCCATAACCAAATCAACATCCTGCTGCAGTTCTCTTTCAAAATCAATATACAATCCGCCCAAATCAAACAAACTCCTTATCTCCGGAGCATCCACATAAAAATCATAATCACTTTCTTCCGAATTATCCCCCCGAGCACGGGAGCCGAAAAGTACAACTTTACTTAAATTCCTTTTTGTCACCACCGGCATAATCCTCTCCCGCAGGGCAGCTATCATATCCGCACTCATCCTTCTTCCCCCTTTATCCTTCCTATTATAGCATATTGTCATCTAAAAAAGCACCCTTTCGGATGCTTTTTCACAATTCTACTTGACCGTAAGGAAGGGCAGACCGTTGCCGCTGTAATACTGGGGCATTTTGCCGTCCCACTTGTCCAAAAACTTTTCCTGCAAAATCAAAGGCGTCAAAGTATTGGCCTTCACCTTTTGGGCTTCCGCCTCCAACTTCACCCGCTCCAAATCATATTTGGCCTTTTCCGCATCCTGCTGGGCAATCTTCTTCCTGGTAATAGAAGCGTTGAACTTGTCGTCAAAATCATGTCCTGTAATGGAAACGCTCCGTACCAAAAGCCCGCTGTCAGCCACCCGGTTTTTGAATTCATTCTCAATCTTCTTGGAAATCTCCGACCTATGGGAAACAAATTCCGCAATATCGTAATTGGCCACAATGCTGTTGATTACCTCCAACAGAGTGGGGGTAATCAGAATCTGCTCAATCTGGGTTTTATACTTCTTATAAATTTGCCCCACTTCCTCGGGGTTCAAAGAATAAATCAGATTCAAATCCAACTTAATGGTCTGCATATCCTTGGAAGAAACCTCCGTAGTCACATGACTGTTGGTTTCCCGGATATTCATCTTCACCACCTGGTCCACAACCGGCAACTTGACATTAAAGCCCTCCTGCATCGTACCGCTGTATTTGCCCAACCGCAGCACAACCCCGGTCTCACCGGTATCAATAACAGTGGCCCCATTGACAACAATCCCCGCCGCCACCAACGCCAAAAACAACACAGTGCCAAACTTCAAACCGCTCTTAACTTGAAAATCCATTCTCCGCCTCCTTATTCCTACGACCAATTCAACACATTTGCAACCTTCATACTCTTGCAATTCACGTGGCAAATCTATCTACAGCGTAAACTACCACAATATAATTATCCTCCATCCTCCCCAAAGCTGTCAACTCCCCATTCAAAATTTTTTACTCCTTCGGCCTATATATTTTCTCTTCATCACACAAAAATTCTCTCAAGAAAAAAGTTTGCAACGTCAAAAAACGATTTTTCCGTTACGTAACATTTGGAAAATGTTACGTAACGGAACTTTCCCATTTTCACAAAACCAACAAAAAAATCCCTCCGCTTTTCAGCGAAGGAATTTTTAGAAGTTACAGGTTTAGAAACTCCAGCTCAGGTTTACGTTCCATCTATTGTTTCTGCTATTGCTGCTCTTCATATAATCATAGCCCACACCCATGGTGAAGTTCTTCCTGCTGACAGAAATCCCCGCTTTGATGAAGAGGGCGCCCTTGTCCAGTACGTCAAATTCGTAGGAACTGCCCACCCTTTCATGGGTAACGCTTGTCCTGCCATCCCTGTTGCCAAGGTTGAAGGCGTAGCCCAGGGCCACTTCCGGTTTCACCTTCCAGCCGTAGAAATTGTCTACAGCTGTCTTGTAGCTCACGCCCAGGGGCAGTACCACGCCTGAAAGGTTGTTCGTGCTGAATTCCATGCCCAGGTTGTTGCTGTAGTCCTTGCCGTTGATGCGGATGTATCGCAGTCCTGCAAAGGGGGTTAAAGTTCCCTTGCCGACCTTGTAGGGCATTTCCGCCCTTACACCCACGCTATAGGTGTTCGTTTTGGCGTCCGCCTTGATGGAGGTGCCGTCCGCCGTCATTTCCGTTTCGTTTTTGCCGTGCAGATAGGTGATGTCACCGTGCAGTTGTACGGCCCCCACTTTCTTCCTGCCATAAACCTCAACGCTGTTGTATTTGCTGTCGTTATGTCCGGTGCTGTTGGTGGTATTACCGTTCACATAGCCCAGCGCCAGACCCAGGGTGATGTCCTTGTCATCCACCAGGTCATAACCGATGACGGTGCCGTTGAATTGGGCATCATATTGGGAAGTGGTGTCGCCCATGGCCAGCCCGTCCACTTTGTCCTTGTTGTGGATGAAGGTTGCCCAGAGTTTCTCGCCTTCCTCCTTGTTGCCGAAGTGGGTGGCCACAGCATCCGTCACCATGTTGGCAACATCATGGGCGCCCCTGGTCACACCCAGGTTTTCCGCACTGAAGGCGGTGTTAGCCCCGTTCCAGGTAAGTTTGAAGCCGAAGGTGTTGTCAATCTGCTCTTCCGGCAACAGAAGGGCTATCTTGTACAGTGTGTTGTCCGTATAGATATTGCCGCCGAAGTAGTTGCCCGCCGGATCCACACCCTCGCCGTGCAACAGTTTGTAGATGCCCACGCCTTGGGCATTGGCGCCTGCCACAAACACTTTGGCGTTGTCGCTGATGCTGATATCCTCCGCAGTGCTGCCCTGCAAATCAATTATGCCTGCTGCACCGCTTTGGGCCTGGCCGCCCTCCAAAATCAACAGGGCACCCTCATCCATCCGGAGCATGGGCGCTGTAGCCGGATTGTAGGACGGATCGGCAGTAATGGCCAAATGGTCACCATTGGTCTTGCTAATGGTGACATTGGTGCTGCCGGAGCTGTTCTTCAACGCCATAACTCCCAGGCCGTCGTTCACAACAAACCCGTCGCCATTGGTCATTGTGGCCACCCCTGCCCGCTCCACATAATTCCTCAATGTGGCAGTATCGTAGCCCTGGTTGAAAACCGTACCATCCGCAACCACCTGAATAGTACCGCCCCGGATATCCACTTCATCCGTCTTGACATATGCCGGGTCGACAACCAGCCAGCCACCATTGCCCACCGCCAATGTGGGGGTATACACATTGGTGCCAATCACATTCATTTTTGCACCGTCAATTACAATTTCTGCAAATTCCAGTTCCTTGTTCTTGGTCGTACTATCAGTTGTTGCCACACCCACATTAATCACAGCACCCTCGGAAATTGTCAAATTAACAGGAACCTTTTCCTCGGTATTGCTCTTGACCACGCCTCTTTCCTTGTCGCCACCCATCAGGACAAGGTTTGTGCCACCGCCGGTCACCACAAGGTCCAGCGAACCTTTGGACCTGTCCTTGAGTTTCTCAATTTGGAAACCCTTGACCATGAAGTTGGAACCGCCCTCCACTATGATTTTATCTGTGGCCAACAGTTCCGTGCTGTCGGCCTTGGTCACCTCCACATATTCGGCAGACACGGAGGCAATTTCCGTACCGGCGGAGGGAGATACATCCGTCACCACCTTCGGCTTTACGCCGCTCAACCTAACATCACCCGTAACATCATCCACATTGCCCTGGACAACTATCACTTCATTTTGGGCCTTTTGCAAAGTTCCCGACAGCATCAGCGTGGTCCTGCCCCCGTCAAGTCCCAATGCCCCGCTGATGTCACCATAATCCTTTGCCGTATAGGTCTCCTTCCCCCCGAAGTTATTGAGGTTCAGCACGCCGCCCACTCCCTCGAACTTCTGTCCGAAGACGGTTTTTTGTTTGGTGGTGCCGTCCAGCAGCTGTTCCGCATCCATGTATACGGAACCATCCGTAATCCTCAAAGTTTCCACATCTTCAATATTGGCGGCATCCTGCAAATCGAAGTAACCCCCCACAATGTCCGCTATGCCGCCGGTAATCTTTCTGCCCACCAGGGCATGATTATCCTGGGTTCCGCCGAACAGTTTGATGGTGCCCTTATTTGTTACGTCCGCCCCCAGGTTGCCGACATCCGTCTTCAGGACATTGTGTTGGTCAATGACAATGCCTCCGCCGCTGGTGATGGGGGCATTGGCGGTTACGGTCAGTTCCGCACCGCTGTTGCCGCCGGTAATGACGGTTTTGCCCGTACCGCCGACTGCATAGCCCAGTATCCTGCCATCCCCATCGGCTCCGCCCTTCAGGTTCAAGGTGCCGTTATTGGCGGCCACGTTCCCCAGTTTGTCCGCATAAATTGTCAAGGATTTGTCCTTGTTAACTGTTACCCGGGTCTTGATGCCGCCTTCGGTTGCACCGGTGGCATCAATGACACTGTCGATAATAACTTCACCATCACCCTCCAAAATGGCCTTCAGTTCGCCCTCTATTTCATCCGCCAGTTTCAGTTTGGCCTGGGAACGGATGCGGTTGGTTTCACCGGCGATGTATTCCGCCTTTTCTGCGGAGGTTTCCCCTGCAAATTCCAGGATACCCCCCTGCACTTTGCTGTTCAGAATACCGTTGTTGATTATTACGGTGCCGTTGTTGGTCAGGGAAACGCCTTCGTCCCCATTAATGTTGCTTTGCTCAATCACTACCCCTTTGCCCACCGTAAGGTTGCCTTTGAGGTTCATGGTGCCGCTGCCGCTGACACCCTTGGCGAAAATTACTCTGTCGTCCAGGATGTTCAGGGTGCCTTCGTTCACCACGTCCATGGTCCCTGTCTCCACAAAGGTGATGCTCTTCAAATTGATCGTTCCCTGGATAGTGCTGTTGTCGATGGCCCTGTCAAATTGCTCCACACTGAGGTTTTCCAGTGTCAGGGTGTCACGATTGTTGTTCTTCAGCACACTGTTGCCGTTTTTGGCAACGATTCTGTTGCCCTTGCCTGCAATAGTGAGGGTTCTGGGGGCGCTGCCCTCAATTTCCCTCAGTTGCAAGGTGCCGTCCACCTCTTCGGCGGCTTTCAGGGTGTAGTTGATATCCCCGTCCTCCTGGGCCAAAACTTCCTGCAACGTCCGTTGGTCTTTCAATTCCTTCAGTACGTCAATAAAGCCGTATTTCAAACCGCTGCCGCTGTCCCCGGCCACCTTGTAGGCCTGGGTGAAGGTATAGGTGCATTCCTCGGTGGCAATGCTCTTCGACCCTGTGATGGTAAGGGTGTTGGTGCCGGTGGTATCAACCAACTGTATCTGTTTGTATTCCGAGTCGCCCCAAGCGTCATAATCATCTCCGCTCAGGGTGATGTCCCCCAGGGTGATGGTGCCGCCGACTCCCGCAACACTCATCTTGTCCAGCACCATTCCAGCATTTTCATCCATGACCCCCGTAACATTGTATGTCGCCCCGTTCAAGGTCAAGGTCACATCCTGCAGATTGTCCTTGGTAAAGGTTACGTTTTCGCCCAGTGTCACATTGCCGCCCTTGATTTTGGCGGGAGCGCTGCCACCGGTTACCGTGCCGAAGCCGCTGCCTTGCTCCATTGCCACAGTACCATTGTTGATAACATCACCGGTCAGGTTGCCCTCAGTAACGGTCAAGTTCTTGCCGGCAGAAACATTATTATTGACGGTGGCAATATAATCCGCCCTGGCCGTAACATTACCATTGATATTCAATGTTCCGCCGGTAACGGCCACGGACAAAATACCTGCATCCAAATTAACCGTGCCAGTATTAGTAACTTCGTTCTTCAATCCGGATGCACTGATATTCAAAGTTCCCCCGTTATTCAAAGTTCCCGCACCGCTGATACCATTAGCGGTCACTGTCCCGCTCAAGTTCACCGTTCCTGCGTTACTGATATCCGTAGTATTTCCGGATAGAGTGACGTCTTTCAAATTAAGTACGCCACCGCTAACTACACTAAAAGCCGTGGCAAAATTGCTGACGACAGAATTACTTCCGCTTTGAGGTATACCATCCATTTTCAAAGTATAACCTTCAGCAACAGTAATACCTCCATCTGCATTCTTTCCCTTACCAGTCAAAAGATGACCATTCAACTTCACATCCTTAACCTTATCTGCACCACCGGTAGTAACCTCCAAGGCATTGTCGCTGAACACAAAATCTTTTGTGAATGAGAAAGTTGCATCTGCGCCCTGTCCCAAGTAATCTTTGAAGGATTGTACATTAACATTCTTACTTACTGCAATCTGGCCTGCTGTTTTGTCCAGGGTAAAGGTATAGATGTAATCACCGGTTATGGTCTGCAGAGAATTGTTGCTCAATTGCAACGCACCTGCACCGCTGCCAGTAATAACCGCAAGATTAGCAATAGCATCATCAGAATCCGCCGTAATGTTAACTGAAGTTAAGATAATCTTGGCATCATTGCTCACAGCATTAATAGCCATCTTATCGTTACGCTCGGCATCAGTAGTGTTACCTGTCAACTTAGCATCGATCTCCAAATCAGCATTGCCAGCCAAGGTTCCCACCGTCAAAGTGTTATAAGCCACCGTACCGCTGGTCTGTTGCATATCAATGGTCTTGCCGTTACCATCCAAATTCATCAGGTCAGCATTCTTGTCTACTGTCAAATTATCTGCCAAAGCTACTTTGCCAGCACCAGTTACATTTGCAACGCCCAACTTACCGGCCAAATTCAAAGCACCGCCATTCTCAACAGTAACCCCATTGGTCACAACAGCATCATACAAATTGACTGTTGCCTTCCCTGTCACATCCAAACGGTCAATAGTGGAAATGCCTTTGATTGTTGTGGTACTTGCTGCCTCAGTATCAAACAGCAACGAACTGCCGCTAACGCTCACAAGACCATCATTCAAAGTGTTCGTGCCCTTGAAGGTCAAAATGCCGGCATTGTAGATATCATTAGCAACCTCATTTGCTTTATTGCCGTTGAAAGTTGTGTTGGTCAATGTCAAAGAGCAGCCCGCCTCGTTATAAATCGCACCACCCTCAGTTGCAGCCGTGTTGTTGGTGAAGGATGCGTTGGTAACAGACATTGAAGAAACTTCGTTATGAATACCTTTGGCTCTGTTCCCATTATATGCCTCACATACCTTATTGTCATAGGTAGAAAATCCATTGAAAATAGCACCACCTTTGTCGGCACTATTGGAAGCAAAACTTGTTACAGTTTGTTTGTCTGTACCTAAAGTCATATTTGCCCCGTTAAAGATAGCACCGCCATTCATCAAAGCACTGTTACCAATGAAACTGCTGTCTGTAACAGTCATAGTACCGGGTTCGTAGTACATGATCTCAATAGGAGTACCGCTCCAAGCCGGTGCAAAACCAACATTAAAAATTGCACCACCATTATCTGCTTTATTACCTTGACCTTCTTCGGCTCCGCCAAAAACAGAACCGGTAACCGTCATGGCTGCATCATTATAAATTGCACCGCCACCGCCCTGTCTGTCCACCTGATTGCCTGAATAATAGTTAGCAAATCCTTTGTTGCTATTGTATTTATCATCTCTGGTTTTATCTGCCTTATTACCCATAAAGACAGTGTTGCTGATGGTCACCTCTGGTTTTGCATAAGACCATTTGTTATGAACGGCATCTTCAGTTCTTCCCGTATAAGAAGCATAAGAAGTGTTATATACTGCACCGCCAACACCCGCTAAATTACAAACGAATTCGCTATCAGCAATCTGCATTTTGCCAAAATAAGTTGGTCTTTCATAGGTATAACGACCTGCAGTATTTGCAACAGCACCACCATACTGGGCTTCATTACCTTCCCCATCACCAAAACCGCCAAAAGTTGCTTTACTAATAGTTACATCACCACGACTATAAACAGCACCACCGGCTCCATCCAGCATAGATGTATTACCGGTCTCAGTGGTAACCTTGTTGCCCTTGAATACAGCACCTTCTGCAAACGTAACCTTCGCTTGTGTATCAGAACGTCCTGCACCGGTTTCATCAGTGGAAATTACCACAGCACCACCATTATATTTTGCACTGTTATTCAAAAACTCTCCGCCAAGGTCAGTCACTTGTGAGCCATCCTGAATACTGATTGCACCACCTTCAGACCCTGCCTGATTATTCTTAAAAACCCCAGTAAACTTCTGTACCGTTGCTTTGGAGAAATGAGCACCGCCGCCATCACCGGAAGACACCATATTACCGTCAAAAACCACATCCTCCAAATTTACAGTGGCACTTGTTACACTTAAGGCACCGCCACTGTTCCAACCATAGGAATGATTATCAATAAATTGAACGTTTTTGCCTGTCAAAGTAATGGTGCTGCTGCTAATCGCCAAAGCCGTGAAATCACTGGGTGATTTGGACAAACCGTTGGACGGATTACCTCCTGAATACTGCGTAACCAAATAATATTTTTTGGAATTGCCGGAGCCATCTTCATCGTTATTCAAAGAGTTCTTTATAACTACATTTTCAAGTTTAACAGTACCGCTTTTGGCAAAATACAACTTAATATTGTCAAAGGTTAAAACACTGTCTTTACTGCTGCCTGCAAAACCTAAAACCGTCCCAGCATTAGTATTTTTATAATCATACAAAACTAAACCGTTACCCTGAACAGTTTTTGTACCAGAAGCAGTAACCAAACCTGTATTCAACTGAATAGCGGTGTCAAATCTTTGTCCTGCATAAGAAGATATCGTAGTAAAGGTCTGTCCAACATTCTCTTTATCAATCGTTACCACATCGCATTGCGAATCAAGTAATGCTGCATTCAAAGCATCTGCTTTAGTAACATCAACACTGTTTTCCGCCCAGGCACTGCCGCCGTAGCCCAACACAGACCCACAGACCAAACCCATCAGAATAGTCCTGTCTAAAATTCTCTTTGCTTTCTTTTTACCAAACATAATTTCTTCCCCCCACCTGGAAAATAAAAAACTTGAGAAGACACACTCGCCCCCTCAAGCAACTAAAACACCATTTCCCTGCACTGCCAACAACCACATTTTGACACACGTAAAATGCGAAACATTTGCCGTTTCCCGTTGGGAGGCATCACGCTGCACCCCCCCCCAATTTTTAATTGACATAGCAAAAATGCAAGCAAACATCT
>JAKSOM010000035.1 GCA_024405585.1 Acidaminococcaceae bacterium
CCAAATCGTCCTTGTCCTGCAACACCTTAGGGGTGGCACCTGTAATATACTCCCAATCCGTTCCTCCAACCCCCTCGAAACCCTGCTGCACAAAGCCCACCCGGGTCTGGGGTGCAAAGCGGATGCTGCCCCCATCCGCCCACTCCCTATCCATCAGGCAATGCAAAAGGGTGGTCTTACCGGAACCGTTCACCCCCACCAAACCCACGTGCTCACCATTTTCAATTTGAAAACTCAGACCCCGCAAAACCTCGTTAATGCCAAAGGATTTGTGCAGGTCCGTTACAGTTAAAATCACAATTTGCTCTTACACACTTCTGCCAAAACACACCTGGAACACTCCGGCTTCCTGGCCTTGCAAACCAACCTGCCGTGCCAAATCAGCCAATGGTGGGCACTGGACCATTTTGTCATGGGGATAACTTTTTGCAATTCCCGCTCCGTTTCCTCCGGTGTCCTGCCTTCGGCCAGCCCCAGCCGATGACACACCCTGAACACATGGGTGTCCACCGCAATGGCAGGAATATTATAAATGATGCTGGCCACCACATTGGCGGTCTTACGACCCACTCCGGGGAGCAACATCATGGTTTCAATGTCTTTGGGTATGACATCGTCAAACTCCTCATGAAGCATCCGGCACATTCCCAAAAGATTTTTGGCCTTGGCATGATACAGCCCGCAATCCTTAATTTCCTGCTCCAACTCCTCCAAGGAAAGTTTCAGCATCTTGGCGGGAGTATTCAGCCGGGGAAAAATCCTTGCGGTAATCACATTCACCCGTTCATCAGTACACTGGGCCGACAAAATCACCGCCACCAACAGTTCAAAAGGGCTGTGATAATTCAAAGCGGTTTTTCTGTCATGATATTCATTTTCCAAAATTGCGAGAATCTTCTCCCGCTTCCCTTTATTCAACATAGTACCCTATTATAGCAAAAATCTCCCGGCTTTGCCGAGAGATTTTTGCTATACTCTTTCTTATTTTACTGCACTCAATCATTGCGCCAGGGGTTGCTTTTTGATCGCCTCAGCCATAATCGCCTTAAAGTCCTTGTCGCTCATCTTTTCCAATACCGCATTCATAGCCTTCAGCAAATCCGGGCGGCCCTTGCGAACGGCGATACCGATTTCAACATCCTCCACATCCGCTTTGAAACCCTTGCCGGCAGGGAACTCCACCATCAGCAAATCCTTATTGGCATATTCTGCCGCCTGAGCCGTGGGAGCGTCAGTCACAAAAAGGTTAATCTTGCCGCTCTGCAAAGCCACAATCAAACCGGGAACCGTATCAATAGCGGGCAATTTCTTCACGCCGGGAACCTGGTCAATCATCTTGTCATACCACACAGTGTTGATTTGGCTGGATGCCACAGCACCTTTCAAATCTGCTAAAGATTTTGCTTTGGCAAAAGGACCTGCCTTCTTAACCAGGGCCACAATGTTGGCATAGTAGTAGGGTTTGGTGAAATCAACTGTTTGCTTCCTCTCGGAAGTGATGCTCATGCCGGCGATAACCGCATCCACCTTGCCGCTGACAACTGCCGGCGGCAGGCCGTCCCACTCGATTTTGTGGACTTCCAATTCAGCACCCATGCTGTCCGCCAACTTCTTGGCCATAATGACATCGTAGCCGTAGGCAAATTCATCGGAACCCGCAATTTTCACAGCACCGCCCTGGGCCGTAGGTTGGGACCAGTTATATGGCGCATAGCCGCACTCCATACCAACCTTAAATTTTTTCGCGGCTTCCACATTAGCCGCAGTTATAGTAACGGCGGCCATCATAGCCCCGCAGAATGCCAAAGTCAAAGCTTTCTTTAGATTCATTTCCTATTTCCTCCTTAATTTTTGGTCCGGACCATGTTGCCCCGGGCACATTGGGCATACTCTAACACAAGGATATTTCCTTAACAACAACAACTTGTAATTTCTGCTTTTCATCCGTCCCAGTGTAAACATTTTTACACAACGGACCTTATATCTTCAAACTGCGAACGGCCTGCCCCACATCCTTTGCCCCGTAAACATAGGACCCGGCCACAATGACATCCGCTCCTGCCTGTTTAAGTTCCCCCACATTTTTGTCGTTGACCCCGCCATCCACCTCAATCAAAGCCAAGGATTTTTTTGCCTTCAACATTTGCTTAAGTTGGGCAATTTTTTTCACACTGCTTGCAATAAAACTCTGACCCCCAAAACCGGGGTTCACGCTCATCACCAGCACCAAATCCACATAGGGTAAAATTTCCTCCAAAACAGCTAAAGATGTAGCCGGATTCAACGCCACCCCCGCCTTCAGGCCCAGGGCATGGATGCTTTCCACCGCCCGGTGCAAATGTTTGGTTGCCTCCACATGCACGCAAATCAAATCCGCCCCGGCGTTCTTGAAGTCCTCAAAATAGGTCTCCGGATGTTCCACCATCAGGTGACAATCGAAAAACATTTTGGTAATCCCGCGAATCTTCTTCACCACGGGAGCCCCAAAAGTCAGGTTCGGCACAAAATTGCCGTCCATAACATCTATATGTACCCAGTCCGCCCCGGCCTTCTCAATTTTTTTTATTTCCTCCCCCAACCGGGAAAAATCGGCGGACAAAATGGAAGGAGCAACCAATGTCTTCATTCCCTACCTCCTGTCAAAAACTGTCTTCCCTCACCTGCTTGCCGTCACAATATACCACAACGGTAACCCGTTTCCCGCCCCCGTCCACGGTTTGGCTGATGTATTTGCCGCCGTTATCAACGCTGTTGTAGATAAGGTTCCGTCCCTTGCCGGTGATTTCATAAATCTGAATACGATGCTTCTCCGTTGCCGGTCCCGGCACCACATATTCAAACACCGCACCCACCACGGATTTGTCCGCACCGTCGCTGATTGTCAGCTGCACAGGATAATAGTTGGGCAACATGGTGCCCGCCTCCGGGAAAGTAGCCGTAACCGTCCCCTTCCTGTCAGGGGAATTCACCCGGCGGATTTCCCCGACTCTCAGGCCCAGCTGACGCACCATGGTTTCCGCCTCGCTCAATGTCTTGCCGATCAGCTCCGGCAGTTTCTTCGTCCCTTCGTTGACGACTATATCGACAAGGGCCCCCTCGTTGGTCTTTTCACCTGCCCTGGGGTCCTGCTCAATGATGGCGCCAATCTTGTAACCGTTATTGTACCTGCGTTCCACCTTTCCCAGTTTCATACCGATTTCATCCAAGGTCTGCTGTCCCTTAATCAAACTCATACCAATCAAGTCCGGCATGGTGCGTTGTTCCGCCCCCACGCTGAAAAAGAGCTTCACCGTACTGCCCTTACGACGTTTGGCACCCGCCTCCGGCATCTGCCTGATTACCGTTCCCGCAGGCACTGTCAAGGATGTTTCCTGTTGGAGTTCAACCAAAAAATCCTGATGTTTCAACCTTGTCTGCGCCTTCTCCACCTGCATATTCACCAACTGGGGCACAACCAGCATCGCATTGTCAAGACGGAAATAGAAGGAGGCACAGACGGAAACAAAGCACACCGCCAAAGTCAGGGCAATAACGGCCCTATTGAAAGTCCAATGAAAATTCTTCACCCAATAACGTAAAGAATCCTGCCAATCCTTGGCCCTCTCGGCCATGGCTTCCTTATCCACGCTAAGAGCAATAATCTTTCTTTTCCCGCCCGGCTTCACCGGCTCCATAATGATGGTACTTCCATCCATGCCCTCAGGCAATTCATCCGTGCCTATATTTTCATCCCGCAATACACTATCCAAATCCTCACAAAGCTGCTCCGCACTCGGATACCGGTTTTCCGGTTTCTTGGCTGTCATTTTGTCCAAAATACTCTGGACCCCCTGGGGCACATCCTCCATACTTTCACTCAACTTCGGCATAGCTTTCTCCACCTGCATCATGGCTACCGACACCGGGGTTTCACCGCTGAATGGAACCTGTCCCGTAAGCATTTCATAAAGCACAATGCCCAAGGAATAAATGTCGCTGGCAAAGGTCACCTGCTCCCCGCCGGCCTGCTCCGGACTGATATAGTGAACCGATCCCATCACATTACCGGTGAAAACCATGGTCTGTCCGGACACCATCTTGGCAATACCGAAATCCGCAATCTTGGGAATCATGTTTTCGCTCATCAAAATGTTTTGCGGCTTGATGTCGCAATGGATAATGTTCCTGCTGTGGGCCTGCTGCAAAGCCCCCGCCAACTGCCGGGTAATCTGCAGGGCCGCCTTAGGCTCAATCCTATAATTTTTCAGAATGTCCTTGAGAGTCATCCCCTCGACATACTCCATAACGATATATTGATCGTTACCGTCCTCAACAACATCATAAATACCTATGATATTGGGATGCACCAACTGAGCCGCAGATTTCGCTTCCCGTTTGAACTGGTTAAGCAATTCCTTGTCACCGGTGAACTGGTCCCTGAGACGCTTCACTGCCACATCCCTATCCAACACTTCGTCATGGGCAAGAAAAACCTCACTCATTCCCCCGGAACCGATGGGCCTCAGTATTTTGTACCTCTTTTTAATTATTTCTTCCATGACTTTCCTCCTCAGTGAAACCGTCTATAACAATCAGTGTGATATTGTCTTCCCCGCCATTTTCCAAGGCCCTTTGCAAAAGCATTTCCCCCGCCGTTCTGACATCCGCCTTTGCCAGCCCCTCTACAATTTCCTCCCGGCTCAACATATTGCTCAAGCCATCACTGCAGAGCAGCATCCTGTCCCCAGGCTGCAAATCCAACCGCAAAAGCTCTGCCTGAATCACGTTCTCCACACCCACCGCCTGCAAGAGCCAATTTTTCTTGGAATGCAGTTTTCCTTCCTGCTCCGTAATCTCCCCGGCGGCAACCATCTCCCCCACCAGGGTTTGGTCCCGGGTCACCTGCCGCAAAACGCCTTCCCGCCACAGATACAGCCTGCTGTCCCCAACCTGCAACACATGAGCAAGAACCGGGTTCTCTAAATAAACTGCCGTCAGGGTGGTCCCCATACCTGCGTACTGCTCCTGGGAATGAGCCATAAAATAAATCTCCGTATTGACCGCACTAATGGCACGCCTCAGGGCATAAACAGGATTTTGTCCAAACCGCAACTGGGTGTAAAACTCCTTTTTGAGCAAATCTAACGCCGTTTTGCTGGCGATTTCCCCCGCATTGGAGCCCCCCACCCCGTCCGCCACGGCGAACAGCCGGGGCGAATCCGCAAGCAGGGCATCCTCATTATTCTTTCTTACCAACCCTACATGGGTCTGACAATAATACTTCATTTTTTCTTCATAAACTGATTTCGCAACTGGCCGCAGGCCGCATTGATATCCCCGCCCATTTCCTTACGCACCGTGGCATTCACATGTTGACGGTTCAGCTCCTCCAGAAACCTGTCAATCCGCCTGTCGTCAGGCCGCTGCCATCCCTTCTCCGATACCGGGTTCGCAGGAATCAGATTAATGCTGGCATGCTTGAATTTTAGGAAATTTGCCAAGAGTTTGGCATCTTCCACACTATCATTGATGTTTTTCAACAAAATATATTCATAAGTCACTTCCCGTCCGGAAGCCAGGGCATAATCCTCCGCTGCACCTATCACCCTCACAAAGGGATAGGCCCTGTTCACAGGCATCAGCTCCGTCCGCAGTTCATCCCTCACGCTGTGCAAACTCACCGCTAAACTGATGGGGCGGGCCAATTCCTTCATCCGGTTAATGCCGGGAATAATGCCGCAGGTGGACACCGTCATATTGCGGTAACTCATATTCAACGCTTCCCCGCTATGCAAAAACTCCAAGGCCCCAAACACATTGTCAAAATTCAGCATTGGCTCCCCGCTGCCCATCACCACAATGCGGCTCACCCTTGCCCCGGCTTGGCGGAGCAATCCGTTGCAAAGGTAGACCTGGGCCAGAATTTCCGCCTTAGTCAAAGACCTGGCACAACCCTGCAAACCGCTGGCACAAAAAGCACAATGCATATCACAGCCCACCTGGCTGGAAACACAAATGCTATAACCGTAATCATGATTCATCAGCACAGTTTCCACCGTGGCCCCATCCTGCAACTCCAGCAAAAGTTTGCTGGTAATGCCGTCCTTGGAATCCAACTTCTTCAGCACCTTCACCACCGCCGGCAAAATGGTAAAACTGCCCTTCAGCTTACTGCGGTCCTCCTTGCTGATATTGGACATCAGTGCAAAATCAAAAACCGCTTTCTGATAAATCCACTGAAAAACCTGCTTGGCCCTGTACCCGGGCAAGCCCATCGCTTCCACTTCCTTCTGCAGTTCACCTATCGACAAACCAAAAATATCCACCCTGTCAATCCTTTGTCAGCCTAGCCAAATAAAAGCCGTCCACCCCGTCCCGCTGGGGCAAGAGTTGTTTTTCCTCCTGCAAATGAAACTGGGGCTGTTCCTCCAGAAACTTCGCCACCACATAATGATTTTCGCTCTGCTCAATGGTGCAGGTGCTATACACCAGCACCCCGCCCCCCTTCACATACCTGGCGGCATTGGCAAGAATGCCGGACTGCAAGGGGGGGAAACGCTTCAAATCCTCCCGTTTCTTGAACCATCGGGCCTCCGCCCTACGCCGCAGCACCCCCATGCCGCTGCAAGGGGCATCCACCAGAACCCTGTCGAAGCCCTCCAAAAAATCTTCCCTAAGTTTCGTAGCATCATTCAACTCTGTCCTGATAATGCCAATACCCAAATTCCTGGCATTCGCCTCTATCAGAGGCAGTTTGTGGGGATGCACATCACAGGCCACAACCTCACCCCGGTTCCCCATCAGCTGGGCAAGATGGGTGGTCTTGCCGCCGGGGGCGGCACACAAATCCAGCGCCCTTTCCCCAGACCGGGGCGCCAGCCACTCCGCCGCCAGCATACTGCTTTCGTCCTGAATATAGAACTTGCCCCCCAACTCCTGCTGCAGCACCTTCATGGAAGGAATCCTGCTGCAGACAATGCCGTCCCGGGCAACCTTGCTCAAGGAGAACTCCACACCCAATTTTTGCAACCCTTCCCCCAACTGTTCCCTGCTGCACCTCAAGGTGTTCGCCCTCAGGCAGAGGGGCGCCGGTGCATTATTGAAGGCACAAAGTTGCCTTGTTTCTTCCTCGCCGTTTTATTTCACCCCCATCTCCAAGAGCTACACGCTGTGCCAAAGCGCCACGCCCAGGAGCTCCGCCGGCCGCTCCGGCAAAACAATCCCTTCCTGTCGCCGCAAAAAATTCCGCAGCACCCCGTTCACGAACCGGGCCGCGCCCGGATTGGCCACAACCTTGGCCACCTCCACCGCCTCATGCACTGCCGCCGCCTGGGGCACCTTTTCCATGTAAAGGATCTGGAACATCCCCACCCGCAAATCCGCCAGCACCATCGGCTCTATCTTGGCCAGGGGCTTCGCCGCAACCTGCTGCAAATACCAATCCAAAGTCCCCTTGGCCTTCACCGTACCATACACCAGTTCCGTAAGGAAACGCCTGTCCAAATCCGACAGTTCCTGCCCATGGAAATACTGGTTCAAAAGAATATTGGTATAGGCATTCTCCTGAAAAACCCTGTTCACCAGCCCTACCGCTTCCAAACGCACATTAACCACGGGCCCCTCCCAAAAAACTCTGCAAGCCCTGCTCCACCAAATCCATATCCACATCCGTATTGAAGCAGGGACCGAAAGGCCGCTTGTTCAACACTCCGATTACCGGCAGGGGGTATACATCCAACATACCGCTCACCAAATCCCGTTCGCAGGCGATGGCCACCACTCCCTTGGGCTTGTATTGCTTGATAATCTGACGGGCCAGGGTCCCCCCCGTAGCCACATCCAGGCGGCAATGGTATTTCTCCTGCAGGGTCTTCAATTCCCCAATCTTGCAGCCCCCGCACTGCCGGCAATTCTCCAAATGCCGGGTAATCTTATGCACACAACTGTCCTTCTGCAAACAATGGGGCGCCAAAAGCAAAAGTTCCTCTCCCTTGAAGGTGTGTTTCTGCTTCAACACGAGGGCGTTGCTGGCCGTAATGAAACCATGGGCCAGCATTTCCCGGGAAATCCCCAGCATAGGCCCCACAAACAGCAAAAACTTCCATTTCCAATTCAAAAACTTTCTTTTGTCCCACATCGCACAATCCGCTACTGCAAAACATCCCCAACTGCTATGGCTCGGCTGTTCAAAAAGTCCCCCGCCGGCATCTGTTTCTTACCCGCCGGCTGCACCTGCAAAATCCTGAGGGCGCCCTCACCCGCAGCCACCACAAAACTCTTCTTCTCCACCGCCAGAACCTCACCCGGCCTGCCGCTGCCTTCCGCCAACACACTCTGCCAAATCTTTAACTGCTTGCCATTAGGCAAAAAAGTATAGGCCCCCGGCTCCGGGCTGAAGGCCCGAATCTTATTATGAATATTTTGGGCGGTATCACCCCACCCAATCTTCTCCATCTCCCGCTTCAGCAAATGGGCATAGGTGGCCTCATCCTCGTTCTGAGCCACCGGCTGATACCTGTCCGTACCCAGCAGGGCCAGCACCTGCCGCAAGGCACCGTCCCCCGCCTCCGCCAACTCTTCCAACAACTCCCCGGAAGTCATATTCTCCCCAATGGGCACCGCCACCTTCGCCAACATGGCCCCGGTATCCATACCCCTGTCCATCTGCATAATGGTGACGCCGCTCTCCTTTTCGCCGTTCAAAATGGCAAACTGGGCCGGCGCCGCCCCCCGGTACTTGGGCAGCAGGGAACCATGCACATTGATGCAACCGAATCTGGGCAAATTCAAAATCTCCTCACTCAAAATCTGGCCGTAGGCCGCCCCCACCATCACATCGGCCCCAAGCCCACCCAAGAGTTCCCCAAACTCCGGACTTCTAATCTTGGCCGGCTGATAA
>JAKSOM010000036.1 GCA_024405585.1 Acidaminococcaceae bacterium
CAGTTGTCCCTGCCTTTGGATGAAAAGGGAGAAGTAGACGGAAAGGCGGCCCGGGAGCAGGTTTTGACGATTGTGAAGGAACAGCAGAACTGATGGAGCGTTTGCAAAAGATTATTGCCGCCGCCGGGATTGCATCCCGTCGGGAGGCGGAGAAAATTATTCTTGCCGGCAGGGTGAAAGTGAATAGTAAGGTTGTAAATGAGTTGGGGGTCAAGGCGGATCCCAGCCGTGACAAGATAATTGTGGACGGAAAGCCGCTGATGGCGAAAACCAAGAGTTACTATATGTTTTACAAGCCCAGGGGAGTGGTAACTACCATGAAGGACCCGGAGGGGCGAAAGTGTATCAGCGATTTTGTCAAGGGACTGGGTGAACGGGTTTATCCTGTGGGACGGCTGGATTACAATACGGAGGGGCTTTTGCTTTTGACCAACGATGGGGAATTGGCCCAAAAACTGACCCATCCCAGTTATGAGATTCGTAAGACCTACCGCGTGAAGGTTCTTGGGATAGTGCCTTTTGCAAAGTTGGATAAACTCCGCATGGGGGTGGAGCTGGAGGACGGTTTGACGGCTCCGGCCACGGTGGATTTGATTGGTTACGACAGGGAAAGAGGGATGACGGAGTTCAATATTACCATCCATGAGGGGAGAAACCGTCAGGTACGGAGAATGTGCGATGTCATCGGTTTTCCGGTGCGTGATTTGCAAAGGACCAAAATGGGACCGCTTGCTTTGCGTGGTCTTGGCAGGGGAAAAATAAGGGAGTTGGATGATGATGAGGTCCAACTGCTGATGAAGATATGATTGCTATAGTTGGCGGCGGAGCCGCCGGTCTCCTGGCGGGCATTGCAGCGACGGAGTCGGGGGCCAAGGTGACAATTTTAGAGCGTATGGAACGGCCCGGACGGAAGATGCTGATTACCGGCAAGGGCCGGTGCAATATTACCAATGCAGCGGACTTGGCGGAGATTATCAGGAATATTCCTGGCAACGGCAAGTTTTTGAATTCGGCTCTGCGGAATTTCACCAATCGGGACATTTGCGCCCTGCTGGAACGTAATGGCTGTCCGGTGAAGGAGGAGCGGGGGAAGCGTATTTTTCCTGTGAGTGACAAATCTCGGGATGTGGTAGATACCTTGGTGAAAATTTTTCTCAGGCAGGGCGGTGAAATCCTGACGGATGTCAGGGTTACCAAGATTGCCTGTGGTGATGGTGCGGTGCAGGGGGTTTGTTTTGGACATACTCAGTTTCTGCCTGCGGAGAAGGTTATTCTCTGTGCGGGGGGCGCCACCTATCCTTTGACCGGCAGTGACGGCAGCGGGGCGGAACTGGCCAAATCCTTGGGGCACAGGATTATTCCTTTGAAGCCGAGTTTGGTGCCCTTGGTTAGCGACTGGCCCTATTGCGAGGAATTGCAGGGTTTGAGTTTGCGTAATACTGGTGCGACCCTGACTGCCGGCGGCAAGAAAATTGGTGAGGATTTTGGGGAATTGCTGTTTACCCATTTTGGGGTAAGCGGTCCCATGGTCTTAAGTTTGAGCAACCTGACTCAAAAGTCCTTGTCGGCGGGCAAGGAAGTGGAGCTGGTGCTGGATTTGAAGCCGGCTTTGAGCATGGAAAAACTTGACCTTAGGATACAGAGGGATTTTGCTGAATACAGTCGCAAACAGATTGCCAATGGCTTGGGCGCTCTTCTGCCCAGGAGTATGATAGGTGTGGTGTTGGATATGGCCTATATTGACGAGGAGAAATTTATCAACCAGGTCACTAAGGAGGAAAGACAGCGGCTGGGGAATGTTCTGAAAAATTTTGTGGTGCCCATAGTGGCCACCAGACCCATCGGGGAAGCTATTGTCACCGCAGGGGGTGTGGATGTGAAGGAGATTAACCCCAAGACCATGGAATCCAAATTGGTGAAGGGTCTCTATTTTGCCGGCGAGGTGATGGATGTGGACGGTTACACCGGCGGTTTCAATCTTCAGGCCGCCTTTAGCAGCGGTTATACGGCAGGCAAATATGCGGTTGCAAGTATGCAATAAAGCGGGAGGAAATTCTTTATGAAAAAGTTGGTGGTTGCCCTTGATGGGCCTGCGGGAGCGGGGAAAAGTACCATTGCCAAGGCGGTGGCGGAAAAAATCAATTATGCTTATATTGATACTGGAGCCATGTACAGGGCTGTGACCTGGAAGTTTGTGCAGACCGGGCATGCCTTCGAAGAAGAGTTTATTGGTGAACTTTCGGAAAAGATGGTGATTGAGTTTCAGCCCCGTGATGGGGTCAATCACGTATTTGCGGATGGGGTGGAGATAACGGATTTCATTCGCACTCCAGAAATCTCTAAACTGGTTTCACCTCTTTCCGCCATTCCAAGGGTGCGCTTGGCCATGGTTACCCAGCAAAGACGCATGGGGGAGAAGGGCGGCGTGATTTTGGACGGCAGGGACATCGGCACAGTGGTCTTTCCCAAGGCGGAGTTGAAAATTTTTCTTACTGCATCCGTGGATGAGCGCGCTCAGAGACGGTACAAGGAAATGCTTGCCAAGGGTATAGATGTGCAATTGGATGTGGTGAAGACGGAGATTGCCCAGAGGGATTATCAGGACAGCCACAGGGCTGTTAGTCCCCTGAAACAGGCGGAGGACGCCATTCTTCTTGACAGTACTGGCAAAAGCATTGACCAGGTGGCGGATTTCATCATTAAGAAAATAGAGGAGAAAGCAAAGTAGTGGATAAATTTCCCTTTTGGTATGCACCTACAAAAATTTTTTTCAAAGTGGTAATGAAGGTTTTTTTCCGTTTGGAAGTACGTAATGAGGAACGTTTTCCCCTTGAAGGGCCCGTGGTTTTGGCCTGTAATCATGTGAGCAATGCGGATCCGCCTCTGGTGGGCGTGGCCTGCCCCCGGAAGGTGAATATTATGGCCAAGGAGGAACTTTTTGTTCCCGTCATTGGCACAATCTTCCGCTTCTTGGGCGCTTTTCCGGTACGCAGGGGCGGAGCGGACAGGGCTGCCATCAAGCATGGGATTGATATCCTGAAGAAGGGGGAATGTCTGATCATTTTTCCGGAAGGGACCCGCAGTCGTACCGGTCAGTTGGGCAAGGCCCAGCCCGGCGCACTGATGATGGCTTCCAAAGCCGGCGCCACTATTGTTCCCACCTGCATTGTGGGTACGGACTTTGTCCGGGAGAAACGCTGGTGGCCCAAGGTGGTGGTTTCCTTTGCGGAACCAATACCTTTTCCAAAAGGTGATGTGAACAAAGAAGTTGTGCACTCCCTGACGGAAGAAATGATGCAACGCATCGGGGCGGAGATGGAACTGGTGAAAGGTATTCGTTAGTTTGTTATGAAGGTTTTTGTTGCTGAATATGCGGGTTATTGTTATGGTGTGAAACGGGCCGTGGGATTGGCCCTGGCCCAAGTGGGGAAGGATAGGTCGGCAGCCACACTGGGACCATTGATACATAATCCCCAATTTATCGAGGAACTTCGGGAAAAAGGTATCGGGTGTAAGAATGAACTGTCCGAATTTAAAAAGGGTGAAAAGATAATTCTTCGCTCTCACGGAGTTGGTCCGGAAATTTACAAAGAGATAGCCAAGCAGGATTTGGAATTGGTGGATGCCACCTGCCCCAACGTGAAAATGGCTCAGCAGAAGGCCTGGCAGGCGGTTGAGGACGGTTATTTACCGGTTATAATAGGTGAGAAAGAACACCCTGAAGTAAAAAGTATAAAAAATTGGACACAAAATGAAGGATTTGTGGTAGAATATAAGGGTGATATAGGGAAACTCCCCTTTGCAGACAAATATGCGGTGATTGTGCAGACCACTTTTGAACAGGAAAGGTATGAGCAACTGCTGTCGGAATTGCAGAGGAAAAGGCCCGGGTCATATCGGGTGGAGAATACTATATGCCACGCCACCCATGAGCGGCAGACAGCGGCTTTGGAACTGGCGGGGCAGGTGGATGCCATGGTGGTCATCGGGGGACACAATAGTGCCAACACCAGACATCTGGCAGATATAGTGAAGAAAAAGTGCAACCTGGTTCTTCACATTGAGACCATCAGGGAATTGGATAGGGATTTTTTCAAAGGTTGCAATAAAATCGGCATCACGGCTGGAGCATCAACTCCTGACCGTTTAATTAAGGAGGCAGTTGTATTTATGGAAAACATGGAAAACATGGAGAGTTTCGAGGAGTTGCTCGAAAAAGAGAAAGGAGTGAAGGTTTATCCGGGAGCTGTTCTGGACACTGAAGTCATCCAAAAAGACAAGGATGGCGTGTATGTAGCGTTTGGCTACATGAAAGAGGGTTTCATCCCTTACAATGAATGGTCAACTACACAAAGTGCTGAAGAACTTTTTAACACGATTGAAATCGGAACCAAAACTGAAGCCAAAGTTGTGCTCAGTAGTGGCAAGGAAGATTTTATTCGCATGTCCAAGGTTCGTGCCGATCGTGAAGCGTCTTGGAAAAACGTCGCACCTCTGGCGGAAGGAGAGACACGCTTGGCGACTGTGAAAGTTCTTCGAGTGATTAGGAATAATAAAACGAAGAATATCGTGGGCCTTTCCGTATTCGTAGAAGACGTGGAGGGCTTTATGCCTGCCAGTCATGTGGAATTGCGTCGGGTTGAGGACTTTGACCAATATGTTGGCAAGGAATTGCAGGCGGAGATTATCGAAGTCAATTTGGAAGAGCGTCGTCTGGTGGTTTCCCGCCGTAATTTGCTCCGCCAGGAAAAAGAGGAGCGGAGGGAGCAACGGGAGGCACGCATCGCCGCTGCCCGTGAAGCAAGGGCTGCTGCTGCAGAAGCCGCTATGGAAACCATTGAAGAGGGCACTTTCGTTACCGGCAAAGTTGTGAAAGTTGCGGAATTTGGCTTGTTTGTGGAAATTGCCAAGGGTCTGGTGGGTTTGGTTCATTCCACGGAACTGAGCTGGGAGCGGGGTGTGAAGCCTGCTGATGTTGCCCAGGAGGGTGATGAGGTACAGGTCATGATCAAACGCATCGACAAGGAAGCTAAACGTGTCGGGCTTTCCATCAAAGCTACCCTGGATGATCCTTGGAAGATCGCTGCTGATGAATTCCCCATCGGTCAGGTGTTCACCGGTAAAGTTGTGAAGTTCCTGGCCTTTGGCGCTATTGTCAAACTTTCCGATAAAATTGAAGGTTTGGTGCATGTGTCCGAAGTCAGCAACGAGCGTGTTGCCAAAGCCGAGGATGTATTGGAAGTTGGTCAAGAGGTTAAGGTTATGGTACTCAAGGTTGATTATGCTGCCAAGAAAATGGGCCTCAGCATTGCCAAGGCCACTCAGGCGGCAGATGAAGCCGGTTATGAGAACTACATGGGCAAGAGCAAGGGCCTTACTACTGATCTGTCCGATAAATTTGAAAAATAAATCAATTTTAAGAATTCCCCTGCCTAAACAGGCCGGGGAATTTTTGTTTGCTGAAAGGTTGTTATCTGCTTTTTTTGATGGGAAGTTGAAAATCAGCAAGGAAAACAAAAAATACAATAATAAAAGGGATATTTGTGGTATAATACGTTTATCATGATTAGAATAATATTTTGTGTCATTTTTTCTTTGTTCTTGTGTTTTACCGTATTAGCTCAGGAGATTACCATCCTTCATACTAATGACATTCATTGTGCTGTGGATGAGGGGGTGGAGTTGAGTGGTGTTTCCTGGTTGTGGCTGCGGGTGATGCGGTGCAGGGTGCACCCCTGGGGACCCTTACTCGTGGTGCCGCCATCGTACGGCTGATGAATGCTGCGGAGTATGATTTTGCTATTCCCGGCAATCATGAGTTCGATTACGGCATGGAGGATTTTAAGGTTTTGGCTGGCAGTTTGAGTTGCCAGTATTATTCGGCTAATATTACGGAGCGGGGCAAACTGTTGCTGGAGCCATATAAGATGTTCTATTTTGAGAATACCCAGGTGGCTTTTGTAGGGGTGACAACGCCTGCAACATTGTCTTCCACTAATCCTTCTTTCTTTTATGAGCCGGGGAATCCCAAAAAGAGGATTTATTCTTTTGGGGAGGCGGCTAGGGGCAGTAAGTTTGCCTTTTATGACCATGTGCAGAAGGCGGTGAATCAGGCCCGGAAGAAGGGGGCAAAGTATGTGATTCTTGTGGCCCATTTGGGTAATCATGTGCGTTGGTGGAGCGTTCGGGATTTGTTGAAAAATTTGCGTGGGGTGGATGCGGTGATTGACGGCCACAGCCACGAGGATTATATTGAAATGATGCCGGATGCTACCGGCAGGGAGGTTCCGGTGACTCAGACCGGAACCCGTCTGGCTCGAGTAGGCCGGATTACCATCAGTGACGATGGCAAATTGAAGGCGGATAAAATTCAATTTGTAGGCGGCAAGGATGAGGTGGTGGCCGAGGGCATCAGGATTGAAAAGGGCGAGTATGAAGGTCTTTTAATGAATACTCTGGGGCATACCGGGTATCCGCTTTGCATCAATAATCCTGAAACCAAGGTCCGTATGGTGCGGAACAGTGAGAGCAATCTGGGTGATATGGTGGCGGACGCCTACAGGATCATTTTGGGTACGGATATAGGTGTGGCCAATGGTGGCGGTTTGCATGGCGGCATAGGTGCCGGGATGATTACCTACAGAGATGCTCTGACGGTGAGCCCTTTTGGCAACCGGCTCTGTGTGGTTGAACTTTCCGGACGGCAGATTTTGGATGTTTTGGAATATAGTGTACATCGTTGTCCGGAGGAGTTTGGCGGTTTTTTGCAGGTGAGCGGGCTCAGTTTTGATGTAAATTTGGCCATCCCCAGCTCCGTCAGGGTCAGAAACGGAGTTTTTGACGGGGTCAGGGGTCCCAGGCGGGTCAGCAATGTGAAGATTGGCGGAGTTCTTTTGGTGCCTAACAAGATGTATACTGTAGCGGGAAACAACTATATCCTGATGGCAGGCGGAAACGGTTATTCCATGTTGCAGCAAAATATCCGTTGCCGTCAGGTGCGGCTGACGGATGTGGACGCATTGCAGGAGTATATCCATACTCATTTGCAGGGTATTGTGCCGGATGTTTATCAGAATCCCCAGGGGGCAGGAAGGATTAATTTTTTGAAATAGTATGAAAAAGATACTTTTGTCTTTATTGATTTGTCTGTTGCCCTGGAGGGCGGCGGCGGAAAATATCAGGGTCAGTTTGGCCAGGGACCAGCAGAGCGTGCCTTTGGAGGCCTATGCGGATTTCGAGATGGTGAATCTTGATGACGGATCCAGCCGCATTGTGGAGGCAGGAACTTACTATTTGAACGAGCGGAGCGGGGAGATTTATCTCAGCGATTTGCGGGGCGGGTCCAGGATTCAGATTAACCGCAAGGATGGGGGTTCCGTACCATCCCTGGGCCATAAGCGTTACAATGGCAAGCTGGTGGCTTTTGCCAAACGGGGCAGGGTGCAGGTGAACAACGAGGTGGATTTGGAATTTTTGGTAACTTCCGCTTTGCCCGGAAAGTCAAGTCCCATTTGGCCGGATGAGGCCATCAAGGCCCAGGCGGTGGCGGCCCGCAGTTATGCCAAGTATATGAAGTTACTGAATCGTGAGAAGGATTTTGATATTGAGGCCACAGATCAGGAACTTTCTTTTAACGGGCTGGGGGAGGAAAAGAGCATTATCACCAAGATGGTGCAGGCCACCCGGGGCCAGTATTTGCAGGATCGGGACGGAATGCCGGCCATGGCTATCACCACTTCCTCATCAGGGGGCAGGACCGAAAGTGCGGTGAATGTTTTCGGGGTGAGTTATTCCTATTTGCAAAGTGTGGAGGATTATGACAGTGATTCTCCGGATTTCAATTGGACCTATGATGCCAGTCCGGATATGGTGCAGAATTTTTTGGAGCAGACCGGGGAGGTGTATTTGGGCAAGCTGACCAGTATTACTTTGAGTCCCATTAATGAGCCGGGGAAGGACAGGACCCCCTCAGGACGGGTGCAGAGCATGCAGATACGTGGGTCGGAGGGCGTGGCCAGGGTGCCTATCTCCATGCTTATGACCCAGTTGGAATTGAAATCCAGTTTGTTTGATGTGGAGACGGGGATTCCCTTGCCGGATAAGTTGGATGCGCCGATTTACAATTACTACGGTGTGGAAGTGGGGCGCAAGGATATTGACATTAATTGGGGCAACAACCGCCCTAAGACCTGGCAGGGCATTCGTAAAGGTACCCATACTCTGACGGGGAACAAGGAGGAGCGGATAACTTTCCGTGGCCGGGGCAAGGGTCATGGCATGGGTTTGAGCATTTGGGGGGCCAGGGGTATGGCCAATAAGAATTTCAAATATGATGCTATTTTGGCTCACTATTACAAGAATACAAAGCTGATAAAATGAAAGTAACTGATTTTGATTATGAATTGCCCAAGGAATTGATTGCCCAGCATCCTTTGGAGCCAAGGGACCACAGCCGGCTTTTGGTGTTGGACAAAAACACCGGTGCCATTGAGCACAGGCATTTTTATGATTTGTCCGGGTATCTGCGGCCCGGGGATTTGTTGGTGTTTAATGATACCAGGGTCATTCCCGCCCGGCTTGACGGCACCAAGGAGACGGGGGCGAAGGTGGAGGTGCTGCTCCTGACCTGCAGGAACACTATTAATGGTCCAGCTTACAGTACCATTGTTGTTTACTCCATCAGAAGTAGAAGAAATATACTCTACATTAGGATCAAGAGTATCTGTTACGACAATATTCGCAGGAATTCCTTTATA
>JAKSOM010000037.1 GCA_024405585.1 Acidaminococcaceae bacterium
ATACCCTGGCACTTTTGACCCAAAACCTGGCCAACGGAATACCCGATTGGTTCACAGAGGCACTCATCAGTTTGCTTTCAACAAAATATGCCGGGGACGATTTGGTCCAGGCCCTGACCCTGCTGCAAAAGACCCTGAGAGAGAAAAAGCAGCTTATGGAAATCCTTGCGGAAGTAGAAAGCAACGAAGAGGAATAAAGTTCCCCCTCAATCCTGAATCCTCAATTCAAGCCGGTGTCTTGATGATGGTTACATTGCCGCTGGAGAAGCTGGCGTTGGGGATGTAGACCCGATTGCCTTCATCCGTCAGAATTTGGGTGCTGCGGAAATCGATGGTCTGCACCACTCCCGTAACGCCGGCCACACTGATTTTGTCACCGATTTTGATGATGTTGCCCGCCAGTATGGTGAAGGCACCCAAGAAATTTTTTACCATGTCCTGGGCCGCCAATGCCAGGGCCATGGAGACAATGCCCAGAGAAGCCAGCATGGGTTTCAGGTCAAAGCCCCATTCCCCCGCCAGGGTCAATATCCCCACCACAGCGATGGCCCTTCGCAGTGTTACGAAGAGAACTTTGCCCATGGTGGCGGCAGTGGTCCTGTCCGCTCCGGCCAGGAATTTTTTGGCTATTACTCCCTCTTCACCAAAGATTCTGCACAAAGAGCAAAATACCAGGATGATGATTATGCTGGGTACGATGTGTTCCGCCAGTTTGCCCAAGATTACAACCAATTCATTTGACAAAACCGTAAAAACCATAGTATGCCTCCTTTATTTGTTCAATTCAAACATGATGATGCCGGCGGCCATGGCCACATTCAAACTTTCCGCCCTGCCCTTCATGGGGATGTAGTATCTTGCATTGGCGGATTGCAATAGCGTGGAGCTGACCCCGTTGGCCTCGTTGCCCACTATCAGGGCCACTTTGTCCTGGGGCCTGGCATCAAAGATGCTGGTGCCCCCCTCCATGGCGGTGGCCACAGTGATGTAGCGGTGTTCCAGGGCACAGTTGAGGAATTCCGCTTCCGTTACGTTTTCCGCCAGCGGTATATGAAAGATGGAGCCCATGGCGGAACGGACCACCTTGGGATTATAGGCATCCACGGTACCAACCAGGGACACTATGCCCCCAATCCCCGCCGCATCCGCAGTGCGGATGATGGTGCCCAGGTTCCCCGGATCCTGAATCCTGTCCAGGACGAGAACCATTTTGCCGGGCCGGAAGACATCCGCCAATTTGGTTTCCGGCATTTTGCAGACCCCAATCACCCCTTGGGGGGTGGCGGTGTCGGAAATTTGGGCCATGTATCCTTCAAAGGTCTCGGAAACCGCAATGCTCTTTTCCGCCGCCCGCTGCAGCAGTTTGTTGAGCCGGGGATCATCGGAGGGAACATAGAAAATCATTTTGGTGATGGCGTATTCCACCGCCTCTTCCACATTACGCAGGCCCTCCACCAAATATTCCCCGATTTCGGTCCGATATTTTTTCTGTTTCAGAAAAGCCGCTGCTTTCGCAGCGGCTTTCGTTGTTTTCATCATTATTGTGCGGCTTTGGCTGCTTCCACCAGTTTGGCAAATGCTGCTGCATCAAAGATAGCCATATCGGCCAGAACCTTGCGGTTCATTTCGATGCCGGCTTTGGCCAGCCCGTTGATGAAACGGCTGTAGTTAATGCCGTTCAGATGGCAGGCAGCGTTGATGCGGGCAATCCACAGACGGCGGAATGTACGCTTTTTGTTCCTGCGGTCACGACGGGCATACATCAGGCCCTTCATTACGCTTTCATTAGCTTTTTTGAATTGATGGTTACGAGTGCCACGGTAACCGGAAGCTAATTTGATGATATGTTTGTGACGACGATGAGCGGTTACGCCCACTTTAATTCTTGCCATTCTACCTTACACCTCCTTATGCGTAGGGGAGCATTTTTTGCAGATGCTCCTTGTCCGTCTTGTGAGCAATCAACGCTTTGCGCAGCTGACGCTTACGCTTCGGAGATTTGTGCTCCAAAATATGGCTTTTGAAATTTTTGTACGCCTTGTATTCGCCAGTAGCGGTTTTTTTGAACCGTTTTGCACATGCACGGCGCGTCTTCATTTTTGGCATTTTTATTTCCTCCTTTTATTTTGCCGGTTTCGGTGCAACAATCATAGTCATGTTGCGTCCTTCCAGTTTTGACTTACGCTCTATCACTGCCTTATCCTTTAGTTGGTCAGCCACCCGGTTCAGCAACACTTCACCAAGCTCAGGATGGGTCAATTCTCTTCCCCGGAACATAATGGTGCATTTCACTTTGTCCCCATCACCCAAAAAACGGATGGCATTTTTCAGTTTCACTTCAAAGTCGTGATCCTCAATGCCGGGACGGAATTTCACTTCCTTAACTTCAATGACCTTCTGTTTCTTTTTGGCCTCTTTTTCCCGCTTCTGCTGTTCATAGCGATACTTGCCATAATCCATAATCTTGCAAACCGGGGGTTTGGCATTGGGTGAAATTTCCACCAAGTCCATATGGTTGTCCATGGCAATTTGCAGCGCATCCCTGGGGTTCATCAGGCCCAGTTGCTCACCGCCCACACCGATAACCCGGATTTCACGGATACGGATTTGCTCGTTAATGCGGGGCTCCTCCTTAGCTATGTTCGTCACCTCCTCTGCTGACTCAAAAAAATAAATACGGGCAGACAAAGTCCACCCGCATGAATAATGACCGTTTTCAACCCTGTCGAGCGTAGCCGCAAGGTGAGAAGCGAGTGGCTTCTGCTTTATTGCTGAATTATGATATCACTTCACTTGCCGTTTGTCAAATGTTATTTGGGGAAATTCTCCGCATGGGCCACGCTGTCCCTCAACACCACGTCATGGGCACCGCCTTCCACGATACTGGTGGAGCTTACCAGGGTCAGTTTGGCCTTCTGTTGCAGTTCCCTGATGTTCAATGCACCGCAGTTGCACATGGTGCTGCGGATTTTGCTCAGGGACAGATTAACATTGTCCTTCAAACTGCCCGCATAAGGAACATAGCTGTCAACACCCTCTTCAAAGCTGAGCTTTTGGGCCCCGCCCAAATCGTAGCGCTGCCAGTTGCGGGCCCGGGCGGAACCTTCGCCCCAATATTCCTTCATGTATGTGCCATTGATAATGATTTTGTTGGTGGGGCTTTCGTCAAAGCGGGCAAAATAACGGCCCAGCATAACGAAATCCGCACCCATGGCCAATGCCAAAGTCATGTGGTAATCATAGACAATGCCGCCGTCAGAACAGAGGGGAATATAGATGCCGGTTTCCTTGTAGTATTCGTCCCTGGCCCTTGCCACATCGATAACCGCAGTGGCCTGGCCACGGCCGATACCCTTTTGTTCACGGGTGATGCAGATGGAGCCGCCGCCGATGCCAATCTTGACGAAATCCGCACCCGCCTCCGCCAGGAAGCGGAAGCCCTCCGCATCCACCACATTGCCGGCACCGACTTTCACGCTGTCACCGTATTTTTCACGAATCCACTTCAGAGTGATGGCCTGCCAAGCGCTGTAGCCCTCGCTGGAGTCGATGCAGAGCACATCCGCACCGGCTGCAATCAAAGCGGGGACCCGCTCTGCGTAGTCACGGGTATTGATGCCTGCACCAACGACATGCCGTTTCTTGCTGTCCAAGAGTTCCAAAGGATATTCCTTGTGAGTGGCATAGTCCTTGCGGAAAACAAAGTAGAGCAGTTTGCCCTCATCATCAATAACGGGCAAAGTATTCAACTTCTTTTCGAAGAGCATATCATTTGCCTGTTGCAGGGTAATGTCCTTCTTGCCGTAAATCAGTTTGGAAACAGGGGTCATAAATTCCTTAATTTTCATATTCCTGTCCATACGGCTGGGACGGTAATCACGGCTTGTTACCAGACCCACCAATTTGCTGTGGGCGGTGCCGTCCTCGGTAACAGCGGTGGTGCTGTGACCGGTTCTTTGCTTCAAATCCAGCAAATCACCCAGAGTCGCCTCGGGGCTGATATTGGAATCGCTGGGTACAAACCCCGCCCTGTGGGCTTTGACCCTTGCCACCATGGCAGCTTCCTCCTCAATGGTCTGACTGCCATATATGAAAGACACGCCACCCTCCTTGCTGAGGGCCACCGCCAGCTTTTCGCCGCTGACCGCCTGCATAATGGCACTCACCATGGGAATATTCATCGTAATGGCGGGTTTTTCGCCCTTTTTAAATTTTACCAACGGTGTCTGCAAACTGACATTGGTGGGAATACATTTCTCGTCACTGTATCCCGGCACCAAAAGATACTCATTAAAAGTGTGGGCCGCTTCAGGATAATAATAAGCCATGTCCAATCCTCCATTCAAAAGTGTAATATTTTAACAATAAATTATACTACTTCAAAGCCCGCCATGCAATATCTTTTCTGCAAAAAGCACCTTCAAATTTAATTTTGGACACTATTTCGTACGCTGCGGCCTGGGCGGAGGCGATATCTTCGGCCACAGCCGTGGCTCCCAAAACCCGGCCTCCATTTGTAACAATCTTACCGTCCTTTTCGGCTGTTCCGGCATGGAAGACCACCGCCAGTTCCGTTGCGGGAACAAGTTCCAGCCCTTTGATTTCCTTGCCCTTTTCATAGTCACCGGGATAACCTGCGGAAGCCATCACCACCGAAACCGCTGCCCCTTGTTTCCACTTGACCATCCCCGGCTGCAGATTACCCTGGGAGCAGGACAGCATGATTTCTGCCAAATCTCCGTCCAAAAGCGGCAGTACGGCCTGAGTCTCCGGATCACCGAAGCGGCAGTTGAACTCCACCACCTTCACCTCTTTATCCTTGACCATCAGCCCCGCATAAAGGCAGCCCTTATAGGGCATGCCCTCCGCCGCCATGGCCTTCACCGTGGGCTCCAAAATGGTTTTCAAAGCCAAATATTTCAATTCCTCCGTCATCACCGGTGCAGGAGCATAAGCCCCCATACCCCCGGTGTTGGGGCCCTTGTCCCCGTCGAAGACCCGTTTGTGGTCCTGGGCCGCAATCATGGGCACAACTGTCCTGCCGTCGGTAAAGGCCAGCAAACTTGCTTCCTCCCCGGGCATAAATTCTTCCACCACAATAGTGTTGCCCGCCGCCCCGAACTTCTTATCCGCCATTATCATATCCACTGCAGCCAAGGCCTCTTCCTTGGTCATGGCCACCACCACGCCCTTGCCCGCAGCCAGACCGTCCGCCTTAACCACGATAGGGGCACCTTTCACATTGATAAAGGTCTTCGCCTCCGCCGCAGTGCGGCACACCTTAAAGAAGGCCGTGGGGATATTATATTTCGCCATCAGCTCCTTGCTGAAGGATTTGGATCCCTCCAACTGGGCAGCCAATTTGCTTGGACCGAAAACCGCCAAATTATGACTCTCAAAAACGTCTGCAATGCCTGCCACCAAAGGCGCCTCAGGTCCCACCACCGTCAGTTGGCAACCGTTCTGTTCCGCAAAATGCGCCAGACCCTCCAAATCGCCGGTGGGCAAATCCACATTCTCACACTTGGCAAGCTCAGCCATCCCCGGATTGCCGGGAACGCAATATATTTTATCTACACTTGCCCCCTGGCTCAACTTCCAAGCCAGGGCATGCTCCCTCCCGCCAGAACCAATCAACAGCACTTTCATTTCAAACTGTCCCCCAGGTACTTGGCAATCATACCGTCATATTCATGGGTATGGCTGAAGGCCTCCAAGGCCAATTCCTTGCGGGTGCGGTAATCCACGTCACCGGTTTCCTTCAACATCTTCATCAGCCCCGCATAACGGCTGGGATAGGTGACAATAATAACATCACGGAAATTTTTGGCAGAAGCACGCACCATGGCAGGACCGCCAATATCAATATTCTCAATGCACTCCGCTTCAGTAACACCTTCCTTGGCCACGGTCTCCTTGAAAGGATAGAGATTTACAACCACCAAATCGATGGGAGTGATGCCGTGTTTTTCCAATGCCGCCATATGCTCAGGGTTGCTGCGTACCGCCAAAATACCGCCATGAATCTTGGGGTTCAATGTCTTAACCCTGCCGTCCATAATCTCCGGGAAACCCGTCACATCACTAACGTAAGTTACAGGAATGCCCGCATCCCTGATGGCCTTCATGGTGCCGCCGGTGGAAACAATTTCCACTCCGTTTTCATGGAGGAACTTGGCCAGTTCCACCACTCCCGTCTTGTCGCTGACTGAAATCAATGCCCGCTTAACTTTCATCACAATCCTCCTTAATGCTGCAAAAATTTATTTACATAACCCGTCCAACCATCAGCCGCCAATCTTAACTTTTCTACCAATGATTGTCAATTTATCCTCAGCCCACAGTTTCAATGCCTCCGGCAAAGCCGCATGTTCCTGCTCCAGAATTCTGGCCGCCAAAGTATCCTCGTCATCCTCAAAATAAGCAGGAACAACTTTTTGGATGATGATTGGTCCCGTATCAGTTCCCGCATCCACAAAATGCACCGTACAACCTGCCACCTTGGTGCCGTAATCATTGGCCTGCCTCTGCCCGTGCATACCCGGAAAACTGGGCAACAGGGCCGGATGGATATTGATAATCCTATGATGCCATCTTTCAATAAACTCCCCACTCAGAATACGCATAAAACCGGCCAAAACAACCCCGTCCACATCCCCAAGGGCTTCATTCAGCCCTGTTTCAAAAGATGCCCTGTTAGCGTAGGCCTTCCTGTCCACAGCCACCGCCTTCAGCCCCGACTGACGGGCCCGCTCCAAAGCAAAGGCCCCCGGCATATCACTAATGACCACACTGATTTCCAAGGGCAGATAACCGTCTTTTATCCTGTCAATGATGGCCTGCAGATTGCTGCCCCGGCCGCTGACCAAAATACCTATTTTTTTAGTCACCAAAGACACCGCCCTTCAGGACAGTTGTCTGATTACCGACAACAATTTCACCGATGTCATAATACTTTTCACCCTGTGCCTTCAGGGCTGCATGAATAAATTCCACATCCTTTTTGGCCACCACCAAAATCATGCCGATACCCATATTGAAAGTACGGTACATCTCCGGCCAGGGAACATTGCCCCATTCCTGCAACTTCTTGAAAACCGCAGGCATTTCCCAAACATCCGTATGCACCAACGCACTGCATTGCTGCGGCAGCACCCGGGGGATATTATCATAAAATCCGCCACCGGTGATATGCACCATTCCGTGAATATCGAACCGCTCAATCAAAGGCAAAACCACCTTCGGATAAAGACGGGTGGGAGTGAGAAGTTCCTCACCCAAAGAACGGTTAAACTCCGTCACATAGGTCTTCAAATTGTAATTCATCTTGTCCAAAACAATCTTCCTTACCAAGGAAAAGCCGTTGCTGTGCACCCCGCTGGAAGGCAGACCGATAAGCACATCCCCCACCTCAACCTTTTCACCGGTAATCATCTTGTCCCTGTCAACCGCACCCACACAGAAACCGGCAATATCATATTCATCCTTGGCATAGAAACCGCTCATTTCCGCCGTCTCGCCGCCAATCAATGCGCAACCGCTTTCCTTGCAGGCCTTGGCCACACCTTTGACAATATCCGCCACCTTCTGGCTGTCCACCTTGTCAACGGCAATATAATCCAGGAAAAACAAGGGCTCCGCCCCCTGCACAAGAATATCATTGACACACATGGCCACCGCATCCTGACCGATGGTATCATGCTTGTTCATCATAAAAGCCAGCTTCAGCTTGGTACCCACCCCGTCCGTGCCGCTGACCAACACCGGATTTTTGTACTTGGTCATATTCAGGGCGAACAAACCTCCAAAACCGCCCAAATCACCAATGACCTCAGGCCGGTAGGAAGCCCTTACGCTGTCCTTCATCAGCTCCACCGCTTTGTTGCCGGCATCAATATCCACGCCGGCGTCACGATAAGTCAAAACTTTGTCATCCATAATCAATCCTCCAACCAAACCGGAATGGGATCCTGGGCCGCAACCCGGTCGCTGCCGTCAGGATACTTTGAATCAAAGCAAGCGCAACAGAACCCCCGCCTGCCGCAGGCCTTAACCATACCCTTCAAACTGATATAGTTCAAGGTATCCGCACCAATTTCCCTGCAAATCTCGTCCACCGTGCAGCGGATAGAAATCAAGGTCTCCTTGTCACGGGTATCAACACCATAATAACAACAATCCACAACCGGCGGCGAAGTAATCACCATATGTACTTCCTTCGCCCCAGCCGCCTTCAAAAGCTTGATCAGTTTGGCGCTGGTGGTACCCCGGACAATGGAATCATCCACCACCACCAGGGACTTGCCTGCCACCACACTCCGCACAGGACTCAACTTCAGACGCACAGAATTAAGCCGCTGGGCCTGAGTTGGCTGGATAAAAGTCCTGCCCACATACCTGTTCTTCGTCAGCCCTTCCATGAAGGGCAAC
>JAKSOM010000038.1 GCA_024405585.1 Acidaminococcaceae bacterium
CGGCAAGGAGCGGAAGACGGATATTTCACTGAAGGTGATTGCGGACCATGCACGATCCATGACTTTTATGATTGGTGACGGTATTCTGCCAAGCAACGAAGGCAGGGGTTATGTGTTGCGCCGCATTTTGCGCCGTGCTGTACGTCACGGCCGCCTGTTGGGTATTGATAAGATGTTCCTGGCTGGGGCGGTGGATGTGGTTATCGGTATGTTCGGTGAGGTTTATCCGGACTTGAAGGAGAAACGGGACTATATCCAAAAGGTCATCGAGATGGAGGAGACCAGTTTCCTGAGGACTTTGAAGCAAGGCACGGAACTTTTGAATGAGGAAATTGCCAAGTTGCAGGCGGAGAAGAAAACGGTGCTGTCCGGTGAGGCGGTTTTCCGTTTGAACGATACTTTCGGATTTCCTTGGGAGCTGACTGCGGAGATCTTGGAGGAGCAGGGGCTGACTATGGATAAGGAGGGCTTTGATGCGGCCTTGAACAAACAGAGGGAGATGGCCCGTGCTGCTCGTGATGATAAGAGCGGCAGACCGGTGATTTATAATACCCGTGGTTTGGCCGGTTTGAAGGTTGATGAGACTGCCGGAGCCGGCAGAATTGTGCAGATTTATCCTTTGAAGGATGCCCAGTCCGTAGAGATGGCTGAGGACGGAAAGGATGTGGCCATTGTTTGTGATGTTACTCCTTTCCATGCGGAGGGTGGCGGCCAATTGGGTGATTTGGGTGTGATGGTTTGTCCCACCGGTAAAGTGGAGGTTACCAGTACCAAGAAGTTGCCGGACGGAGTCACCATTATGCTAGGTACCGTTTCTGAAGGCAGTGTGAAGGTTGGGGATGAAGTCCGCTTTGAGATTGATTGGCACCGTAAAAAGGATATTGCCCGAAACCACACAGCAACTCATTTGATGCATGCGGCTTTGAAGAAGGTTTTGGGCAGCCATGTGAATCAGGCAGGTTCTTATGTGGGACCGGACCGTTTGCGTTTGGATTTCAGTCATTTCAGTCCTGTTACAGCTGAGGAATTGGCAGAGGCGGAGCGACTGGTCAATGAGGAGTTGCCCATTGAGGAGGCCAAGAAGAAGGGAGCTACGGCCCTTTTCGGAGAGAAATATGGCAAGATTGTGCGGGTGGTGACCGTGCCTGGTTTCAGCATGGAGTTCTGCGGCGGTACACATGTGACTAATACCGCACAAATCGGTATGTTCAAGATTTTGAGCGAGAGTTCCAGCGGTGCGGGGGTAAGGCGTATTGAGGCAGTGACCGGTCACGGTGCGGTTGAGCATGTGAAGGGCATGGAGACCATGTTGAAGAATGTGGCAGGAGAGTTGAAATGCAGGGTGGAGGATGTGCCCACCCGCTTGACCGCTCTCCATGATGAGCTGACGACGATGCAGAACAATGCGGAGGAATTGTCCGCCGCCATGTCCAAGAGTCAGCTGGGTAATGTGATGGATAAGGTGCAGGATTTCAACGGGGTGAAGACACTTGTGTTGAAAGTTCAGGCGGACAATATGGATGCGTTGCGTGACTTGGGTGACCAGTTGCGGGACAAGGTCGGCGGTGCGGTGGTGCTGGCGACTGAGATGGGCGGCAAGGCCGTAATTTTGGCCATGGCCTCCAAAGATGCGGTGAGCAAGGGAGTGCATTCCGGAAATATTGTGAAGGAAGTGGCCAAGCTTTGCGGCGGCGGCGGCGGTGGCAGGCCGGATATGGCTCAGGCCGGGGCTAAGGATTTGGGCAAGTTGGATGTGGCTTTGGATGCCGCTTGGGATATTGTCAAGAAGCAAGTGGTTAGGCCATAGGGATTAGGTATCAGGTGTCAGGGAAGTCAGCATAGTGTGAACCCTTGTCCGTCCCCTTGAGGGGCGGGGGACCGGCGATAAGTTTATCCGGTGGCCGGTGGTGGGGTGACGACAAGCAGGTAACAAGTCCGCATTACAGTGACTTCATTGCTGGTTGATGGTTCATTACTGATGGCATGAAGCGAAGGCGACACTGCGGATGGGGTTATTTAGGATTGAAAGAATGACAGAAGACGAAAAAATCAGGGAACTTGAAATTGGAGCATGTCTGGCTTTGAAGCAGAACCAGTTGGAAAGTGCGGAACGCTTTGTGCAAAGCATGTTTGTTCATGCCCGCATTGCCAGGGAGGATATTGAGGCGGCTGACGGGGGCATGATTGTTGGCAGTTTGAAGAACATTTTGGTGTTTGCCGCAAGAAACCGGAAAGAGTTTTTCCTGAAGCAATGGCTTATGGAGGTCTGGCGGAACATTTGCCTGATACCTGTTCACGAGGAGTTGGGTTCGTTTATCAACAGTGTTGTTTTTGTGGTGACGGACAAAAAGATACCGGATGTATTGCCAAAGTTGCAGATGATTGTCAAGCAGTTTTTGCGTTTGGCCAGGTTTCATCATCATCCCTTGGAAAAATTCGCCAAGGAATGGCTTGGCACCACGGCGGAGATTGCCTCCCGGGGTTTTGGCGAAGGCAGTTTGTTTTTAGTGCAGTGTTATTTGCGTATCCTTTATGTGTCGGATGATTGGCAATTTGTCAATGGGCAACTCAGCAGTTATTACTTCCATTTTCAGGTTGCCAGCCGGCGTCACGGTTACGAAGACGCCTGTCGGATTTTCGGACTTGTACACTATTTGGAGGTTGCCCTTTGGGAGCGTATCGGGAAAATGCCGGATGGGGTTGAGCGTGAAATGTGGGAAAGAAGATTGCTTCGGGGAATACTCAATTTAATCTGTAATGTGGCCAGGGTTACTGGCAGGACGGAGAGGGATATTTTGACTACCTGGATGCGGCTGGTAACTGCCAATGGCGGATCAAGATTTTTGCAGAGGTTTCAGAATCTATATAGTGCGGAATTGTGTTTTTGGAAGGATACCAGACCTAATTCATATCAAGCCCTGGGGGTGGACTAAGGGTGCAAAGCGCAAGGCGTAGGGCGCAAGGAGTGAAAGAATGAATCGCTTCGCTGGTGAAAAAGTGAAGGGGCATTATTAAGGTGTAGTGCGTGGAGGAAGTAAAATGGACAATATTGATATGGAGTGTGTGAAAACCTTACGTTTTTTGGCGGCGGATGAGGTGGAAAAGGCGAAAAGCGGGCATCCGGGTTTTCCATTGGGCAATGCTCCTTTGATTTATACTCTTTGGGACAGGTTTATGAAGTATAATCCTGCCAATCCCCAATGGTTCAACAGGGACAGGTTTGTCTTGAGTCCCGGGCATGGCAGTGCCCTGCTTTACGCCATGTTGCATTTGGCGGGTTATGGGGTTTCTTTGGAAGATTTGCAGAATTTCCGTCAGTGGGGTTCTATCACCCCTGGTCATCCCGAAGTGGGGCTTACCCCCGGGGTGGATGTTTCCACAGGGCCTTTGGGCCATGGATTTGCCATGGGTGTGGGAATGGCTTTGGCGGAGAGCATGTTGGCGGCAAAATATAACAGGCCGGGATATCCGTTGATTGATCATTATACCTTTGGCATTACATCCGATGGCGACCAGATGGAGGGTGTGACTTCCGAGGCGGCATCCTTGGCCGGGACTTTGGGGTTGGGTAAGCTGATTTATCTTTATGACGATAACAGGATTACCATCGAAGGTGATACCCGGGGGGCTTTCCGTGAGAATGTGGGGATGCGGTTTGAGGCCTATGGTTGGCAGGTGCTGCGGGTTGACAATAGTAAAAACATTGGGGCTTTGGCCATGGCCATTGAGATGGCAAAAAGGGATAGGGTGCGTCCTTCCCTGATTATTGTCCGTACCCGTATCGGTTACGGTACTGCCAAGCAGGATATGGCCTCCTGCCATGGGGAACCTTTGGGTAAGGAAGTGCTGGCGGAGGCGAAGGTTCGGGCCGGTTGGGACGGAAACAAAATGTTTCACGTTCCGGCAGAGGTGAGGTCGCATTTTCAGGACAAATTGGCCGGTTGCAGGCAGTGGGAAGAAGAGTGGAATATGCTGTTCCAAGCTTATTCTGTCAAGTTCCCGGATTTGGCCATGGAACTTCACAATCGGATGACGGATGATTTTACGGTTGATATTGATAAACTTTTCCAATTGTTTGACGGTAAGGAAAAGTTGGCTACCCGGGAGGCGGGGGGTGAGGTAATCAACGCATTGGCAAAGATGTTGCCGGCACTTTATGGAGGAAGTGCAGATTTGGGGCCCTCCAATAAAACCGTGATGAAGCAGGAAAAATACTACAGTGCGGAGGATCCCACTGGCAGGAATATCCATTTCGGAGTCAGAGAACATGCTATGGGCTGTATTTTGAACGGGATGAACCTTCATGGCGGCTTTATTCCCTTCGGCAGTACTTTTGCCGTATTTGCAGATTTTTTGAGACCATCAATTCGTATGGCAGCACTGATGAAACAGGGCAGTATTTTTGTGTTGACCCATGACAGCATTGCGGTGGGTGAGGACGGACCCACTCATCAGCCCATTGAAACGTTGATGGGTTTGCGTTTGATACCTGATAATTGTGTTATTCGTCCGGCAGACGCCTATGAGACTGCGGTGGCTTGGAAACAGGCATGTCTGAATAGAAACAGGCCCACCTGTCTTTTGCTCAGCCGTCAGGGATTGCCGGTTTTGCAGGCATATAAAGATGTGATTAGGAATGGTGCCGAACATGGTGCTTATGTTATCAGTCCGGCTAAAAATGCGGCTCGGTTGATTGTTGTGGCTTCCGGCAGCGAGGTTGCCCTAGCTTTGGAGGTACAGACGGCATTGTGGGGTGAGAACATTGATGTGGCAGTTGTTTCCATGCCCAGTTGGGATATTTTTGGATCCCAGTCGGATGAATATAAGAAATCCGTTTTTCCTGCAGGAGTGAGGGTGCTTTCCGTGGAGGCGGGTACAACCTGCGGTTGGGAGCGGTATGCGGATGCTTCCGTTGGCATTAATCATTTCGGGGCCAGTGCCCCCGGCGGTGTGTTGATGGAGAAATTTGGTTTTAATGTGGTTAATGTGGTAGCCAAAGCCAAAGAATTGTTGCAATGAAAAACCTTTTGACTATTGCGGGCTCCGACAGCAGTGGTGGAGCCGGCATTCAGGCGGATTTGAAAACCTTTGCTGCCCACAAAACTTATGGCATGAGTGTAATTACTGCGGTGACGGCACAAAATACCATGGGAGTTTTGGGTGTGCAAAATATAAGTCCAAGGACCATACAGCAACAATTGCAGGCAGTTTTTGAGGATGTGCTGGTTGACGGGGTGAAGATTGGTATGCTGAGTACGGCAACAATTATCCGTACTGTGGCGAGGTCTTTAACTCAGTATCAACCTAAGATTATGGTACTGGACCCAGTAATGGTGTCTAAGAGCGGACATAATTTGTTGGACCCTAAGGCGGTGCAAATTCTGATTAAGGAATTGCTGCCATTGGCAATGGTGGTGACCCCCAATATTCCGGAGGCGGAAGTGATTACAAGCCAAGAAATTCGTACTCGAAAAGATATGGAGACGGCGGCTAAAGATCTTTGCTGTATGGGTGCCAAATATGTTTTGTTGAAGGGCGGGCATGGGTCCGGGGCTGCGGATGATGTGCTTTATGACAGTATCAATGACCGTTGCACTTGGTTTGGGGCTGAACGGGTGAATACCATCCATACTCATGGTACCGGTTGTTCCTTGTCCAGCGCCATTGCCGCCAATTTGTCAAATGGGATGCCCATAGAAGAAGCGGTGGCTGAAGCCAAGAAGTACGTGCTGGTGGGTATTAAGCATGGTTTGGCTATCGGCGGCGGACATGGACCTATACATCATTTTGTAGAAATGTGGAAGGACAGATGATGGAAATGAATTTGAAGGATGAGTTTCTGAAAGTTGTAAAGGGGATTAGGGACAATAAACCCCTAGTGTTGCATATTGCTAATAAGGTTACTGCGGAGAGTTGTGCGGATATCACTTTGGCGGCAGGGGGCAGTCCCATGATGATTGATGAGATTGCCGAGGCGGATTCCATAGTTCCTAATGTGGATGCTGTGGTGTTGAATATTGGCACTTTGAACGAAAGGCAAAAATTCCTGATGTTGAAGGTGGCGGAGATTGCCAACAGAAAACAGGTGCCGGTGGTTTTGGACCCGGTGGGGGTTATGGCATCGGAGTACCGTCTGCAGTTCTGCTTGAAGCTGTTAAATATGGGATACATAGATATTGTGAAGGGCAATTTGTCCGAGTGCGGTGCCCTGGTAAGCGGTTTGGCGGATAGCCGGGGGATTGACAATACCCTCAATTTGGAAAAGGACTTTGCTTTGAGAATAGCTAAGAAGGGGACAAAAGAATTTGGGATTGTGTTTGCAGTGACCGGAGCCGTTGACTATATTACTGACGGTTCCAGGGCAGTGGTTTTGAATAGCGGCAATCCTTTGTTGACGGATATCACCGGTTCCGGTTGCATGGTATCGGCTCTTGTGGGTGCTTGTGCCGGGGTGACGGAGGATTATTTTGTGGCGGCAGCTTTGGGGGTGGTTATTATGTGCCAAAGTGCGGAGTTGGCCGCTAATTTTTTGGAGAAAAAGGATGGTCCGGGTATGTTCAAAGCTCGTATGATGGATGCGGTGTACCATGTGACCACCAAGTTTGACGTTTTGAGTTTGCAACCTAACCATGATTGATTACAGTTTGTATTTGGTGACGGATGAGGGATATCCGGATTTGCTATCACGTTTGCAAAAAGTTTTGGATGAACAACCGGTTACATTGGTTCAATATCGGGCCAAGCATAAGACCTTGGGGGAACAAATTAAGGAAGCAACTGTATTAAAAAAGGTTTGTGATGAGCATAAAATCCCGTTGATTGTTGATGACGGGGTGGATGTGGCAATAGCCGTGGGGGCGGCAGGGGTGCATTTGGGGCAGGATGATATGCCCTGTAGGGAAGCACGTGCCCTTCTCGGTCCGGATAAAATCATTGGTGTTACTGTACACAATGTGGATCAGGCCCTGGAGGCCCAAAGGGACGGGGCGGATTACCTGGGGGCGGGTGCGGTTTATCCCACCACCACGAAGAATGATGTGGAAGTGATGGGGTTGAAATTATTGGGACAGATTTGTCGCAGTGTTACCATTCCTGTGGTAGGAATTGGTGGTATAAATTTTATGAATCGGGATGAAGTGTTGCGGCAGGGGGCAAAAGGAGTGGCCATGGTGACCGCACTGTTGGGGGAAGTATGTTGAATTTGTCGAACCGTCAACAGAATATTGCGGAAATAGTTCGGTTGGAGGGCCCCATTACGGGGGAGCAGATTGCCCAGCGTTTGCATGTGACCAGGGCTGCCCTGCGCAGCGATTTGGCCATTTTGATTATGAGCGGCATTCTGGATGCCAGACCCAAGGTTGGCTATTATTTTACTGGTAAAAACACGCTTGGACTTTTGGTTGAGGAAATAAGTTCTATTTTGGTGCAGGATGTACAATCCCTGCCGGTGGCCGTTAGCGAGAAAGCTACAGCCAAGGAAGTGGTTTTTAAGATGTTTACGGAAGATGTGGGGAGCGTGTATGTGCTTAACGAAAGGGGCCTTTTGTCCGGAGTGGTTTCCAGAAAAGATTTATTGAAGTTTGCGGTGAACAACAATCAGGATTTGGGTGAAATCCCGGTGGTTTTAGTTATGACCCAGGTCAGTAAGATTGTTTACGTCCGTCCGGAGGACAGTGTGGTGAGCGCCGCCTGCAAGCTGATAGATAATGAAATTGATTCCTTGCCCGTGGTGAAGGTGATTGATACGGGCAGGCACGATTATGAAATAATTGGAAGAATTACTAAGACCAATTTGACCAGGGTTTTGGTGGAATTGGCTGAGGGAAGAGGAGGACATTACGATGGATAAGAAAGAGAGGGTTCCTGTGATTTATGCGGTTTCTGATTCCGTGGGTGAAACATCCGAATCGGTTATCAGGGCCACTACAAGCCAGTTTGTGGGGGAAAAATTTGAGACGGTGCGTATCCCTTATGTGCAGGACATTGACCAGGTGGATCAGGTGATGAATGATGCGGCAAAATACAATGCCATTGTTTGCTACACCATGGTTTCGCCGGTGTTGCGGGAACATCTTGTGGATAAGGCCGTGGAATTGGATGTGCAGATTGTGGATGTGTTGGGCCCCATGATCAAAGCTATCGAGAATGCCACCGGTCTGTTGCCGAAGAACAAGGCGGGTTTGGTGCATTCCCTGGACCATGAATATTTCAAGCGGGCGGAGGCGGTGGAGTTCGCCGTCAAATACGATG
>JAKSOM010000039.1 GCA_024405585.1 Acidaminococcaceae bacterium
AGTTTCACCAATGGGGCATTGGGAATTAAAGATATTCCGCCTTTGAATGATGCCCGCTATGTTTTTATAGTGTGCGCTATTACTTACGTTTTCGTGACGGCGTTGATTAATTCTTCCTATGGCAGGGCTTTCAAAGCTATTCGTGAAGACGAGATTGCGGCGGAGGCCATGGGGGTGGATCTGTTTAAGCACAAGTGTATGGCTTTCATGTTCAGTGCCTTTTTTGCCGGTGTGGGTGGCGGTTTGTACGGTGCCCTGCTGGGTACTGTGGATCCTAAGAATTTCCTTTTCACTTTGACTTACAACTTTGTGCTGATTATTGTGTTGGGCGGTATGGGTTCCATTACCGGTTCCATGTTGGGGGCCATTCTTGTTACCGGCGGCCTGGAGTTTTTGCGGGTGTTCGACGAACCCTTCGAACTTTTTGGGGCGGCCATTCCCCTGTTCCGGCCGGGGTTCCGTATGGTTATGTTCAGCGTGCTTTTGATGATTTGCGTTTTGTTCTGGCGTAAGGGCATCATGGGGACGGAGGAGTTCACCTGGGAGAAATTTACGGCTTTTGTGAAGAACCCGGTCGGTTATTGGAAAGGGGTGAAGAATAATGGCTGACAAGTATCGTAACCCCATTGTATTGAAAACCGATGACATTACCATGCGTTTCGGCGGGGTGGTGGCGGTGAGCCATCTTAATCTGGAGATTCACCAGGGGGAGATTGTGGCCCTCATCGGGCCCAACGGTGCCGGCAAGACCACGGCCTTCAATATGATTACAGGGGTTTATACTCCCACTGAGGGGAATGTGTTGTTCAATCCGGAAGGGTACCGGGGCAGGAATATGATTATTACCGGCATGAAACCCAGCCATATTGCGAAATTGGGGATTGCCCGCACCTTCCAGAATATCCGGTTGTTCAAGGATTTGAGTGTGTATGAGAATGTTTTGATTGCCAAGCATTTGCGTTTGGAGTCGGACGTTTTCAGTGCCGCCCTGCATTTGCCCTGGTACAACAGGGAGCAGCAGAAGGCGGAGCAGGAAGTGGAAAAACTGCTCAAGGAAGTGGGGCTTTGGGAGTTGCGTAAGGAGAAGGCGTCCAGTTTGCCCTACGGGCAGCAACGCCGTCTGGAAATAGTCCGTGCCCTGGCCACCAATCCGACTTTGTTGCTTTTGGACGAGCCGGCGGCAGGGATGAATCCCAAGGAGACGGACGAATTGACGGAGTTCATCAGGCAGATCCGTGACAAGTATAACCTGACGGTCTTTATGATTGAGCATCACATGGATTTGGTTATGGCCATTGCGGAGAAAATTTATGTATTGGATTTCGGCCAGGAAATAGCCCGGGGTACTCCGGTGGAAATTCAGAACAATCAACGGGTCATTGAGGCCTACTTGGGGGTGGATGAAGATGCTTAAGGTTAGGGATTTGGTTGTGTCCTACGGCGGCATTGAGGCCCTGAAGGGAATCAGCTTGGATGTGCCGGACGGACAGATTGTTACTTTGATTGGTGCCAATGGGGCAGGCAAATCCACACTTTTGAGGAGCATTATCGGTTTGGTGAAGCCTGCAGGAGGTTCTATCACCTACAGTGAGGAGGAACTTATCGGTCTGAACAGTCAGAAAATTGTGGAGAAGGGGCTTACTTTGGTACCTGAGGGACGCAGGGTTTTTCCAAATCTTACAGTGGCGGAGAATCTGCAGATTGGTGCCTATATGCGTAACGACAAGGATGGTATCGCAGCGGATATTGCCAGGGTGTATGAGTTGTTCCCCCGTTTGCAGGAGCGGTCCTGGCAGATGGCGGGCACCCTTTCCGGCGGCGAGCAGCAGATGCTGGCGGTGGGCAGGGCACTGATGAGCAGGCCAAAACTGATGATGATGGATGAGCCCTCGTTGGGATTGGCTCCATTGGTTATCAAAGATATTTTCGGAATCATTGAACGCATCAACAAGCAGGGAGTAACCATTCTCCTGATTGAGCAGAATGCCAATATGGCTTTGAAGGTTGCCCATTTGGCCTATGTTTTAGAGACGGGGCGGATTACCATGACGGGCACGGGCAAGGAACTTTTGGAAAATCCGGAAATAAAGGCCGCCTACTTAGGAAAGAAAAAATAGATGGTGTAGTAAAACCCTCGCTAAAAGCGGGGGTTTTACTACATATTGTGGTTGAGTCAATGTCAAATACTATTTTCTATATTTTTATAGAATATGTGGTTGACGTTCTATGAATTTATGTAGTAAAATGTCAAAAACGTGTTCTGAAAGTAAGTGAGTTGACAAAAGGAGAATTGTTATGTGCGGAATTGTTGGTTATATCGGCAAGAGGAAAGCGGCGGATTTTTTGTTGGACGGCCTCAGCAAATTGGAGTATCGGGGATATGATTCCGCCGGAATTGCGGTTGTGGAGAAGGACGGCCTGAGGGTGGAAAAATGTATGGGCCGTTTGGACGCTTTGCGTAAAAAATTGAAGGGACGTGAACCGGTGGGGACTGTGGGCATCGGCCACACCCGTTGGGCCACCCATGGCAGGCCCAGTGACAGTAACGCCCACCCCCATTCCGATCCCACCGGTCAATTTGTGGTGGTCCATAACGGCATTATCGAAAACTATTTGACATTGAAGGAAGATATGTTGGCCAAGGGGGAGAAGTTCAGCTCCGATACGGATACGGAGGTGGCCGCCCATCTTTTTGCCACTTATTACCATGGGGATATGGAGGATGCGGTCCATAGGGTTTTGCGGACTATCAAGGGCTCCTATTCCCTCGTGTTTCTTTGCAAGGCGGAGCCGGACAAGATTATTTGTACCAAGAAGGACAATCCCCTGGTTGTGGGGTTGGGTGAAGGTGAGAATTATATTGCCAGCGATATTCCTGCCATCATCAATTCCACACGCAAAACATATATCATGAATGATGGGGAAATTGCTGTGGTGACCGCCGACGGGGTGCGTCTGACGGATTTGGAAGGCAAATCCATCAGCAAAAAGATTTATGAAGTGAATTGGAATGCGGAAGCGGCGGAAAAGGGCGGTTTCGAACATTTCATGCTGAAGGAGATTTATGAGCAGCCCAAGGCCATCCGTGAAACCATGCGGGGACGGGTGGAGGACAATAGGATTGTTTTCAAGGAGTTGGACTGGGACAGGGAATTCCTGGCCAGGTTCAACAAGATTTTCATTGTGGCTTGCGGCACCGCCTATCACGCAGGCATAGTCGGCAAGTGTTATATCGAACAGTTGGCAGGGATTCCTGTGGAAGTGGATATTGCCAGTGAGTTCCGTTACCGTCGGCCCCTGATTGATGAAAATACTTTGACCGTTCTCATCAGCCAGTCCGGTGAGACCAGCGATACGCTTGCGGCCCTCAGGGAGGCCAAACGTTTGGGCAGCCATACGGTGGGTGTGACCAATGTGGTGGGCAGTGCGGTGGGCCGTGAGGCGGACCAGGTCATTTATACATATGCGGGACCGGAGATTGCCGTGGCATCCACCAAGGCCTATACCACCCAAATTTTGGTCATGTTGATGTTTGGCATTTATCTTGGCAATTTGAACGGCCGTCTGGACAGCGTCTTGAGTGAGGATTTGGTGAAGGGGCTTCTGGAAGTGCCGGAACTGATTCACCGTCAGGTGGAGGATGTGGATCAGATCAAGGTGTTTGCCCGCAAGTACGGTTCCAGCGAAGACGCCTTTTTCCTGGGCAGGGGCTTGGATTATGCAGTAGCCCTGGAGGGTGCATTAAAGCTCAAGGAGATCAGCTATATTCATGCCGAGGCCTATGCGGCGGGCGAATTGAAACATGGGACATTGGCCCTGATTGTGCAGGGTGTACCGGTAATCGTACTTGCCACCCAGGAGGATATTTATGACAAGACCATTTCCAACATTCAGGAGGTGAAGGCCAGGGAAGCGTCTGTCATTGCCATCGGATTTGAGGGTGATACGGAACTGGGCAAATACGCAGACCATGTCATTTATATCCCACGCACGGGGAAATATTTGGCACCACTCTTGAGTGTGCTGCCCTTGCAATTGTTGGCTTATTATGCGGCTTTGACCCGTGGTAGTGATGTGGATAAGCCAAGAAATCTGGCGAAAAGCGTAACGGTGGAATAAGGGGAAGAGAAAGTGAGAATTAACGAAAAACTTCGTAGGATTATGAAGGAAGAAAAATTCAAGAGCGTGGACTTCGGTCCTGTATTCGGGTGTGCCAGCAATGTGGCGGCATCCAGGTTTTATAACGGCATTGCCACTATTTATGATTTGGTGAGGTTGATGAATTTTATGGGCGGTGAGGTTATTTTGCGGAGCCATAACGGTACGGAGATTCCCCTGACTATTGATGATGTGCAGGCGGATAAGGCGGAGCGAAAGACCAGGTACCTTAAATATAATGGCAAGAAAAAAGATAGTGGCAATGTTGAAATGAATGGGATTGTTACAAAATCAGATGTTTCGCCAGATGTGGGGATGGAATGATGAAAGAGATTCTTGTGGTGATTCAAAGTTTTGGTTTTAAGTATGGTATGCCGGCTATTACCGATTATATGGTGGATGCCAGGTTTATTACTAATCCGTTCTATGTGCCGGAATTGAAGAATCTTACCGGTAGGGATAAAGCGGTCATTGAGTATATCACCAAGCAGCCAAAGAGCATGGAATTCATGGATTGTCTGAAGGGGCTGATTGATTGCGTGGTGGAAAAATTTGAGCGGGACGGCAAAATTCAGATTTTGATTTCCGTCGGTTGTACTGGGGGACGGCACCGCAGCGTGTTTGTGGCGAATGCCATCGGTGAGCATCTGACTGCCGCAGGGTTCAAAACTCAGGTTGTTCATCGGGATATTGATAAGTAGGAGCATTTATGCGTAAATGGTATAATTGGCTTTGTCCCGGTATCAATTTGAAGCGCTGGATGTTTCTTTTTGCACTGGGGGTATTGCTGGTAGCGATTGGTTTGGCATTCCTGTTCAATTTCCAGTTCATCGGTAGGGCTGAAGAATACCTCTTCTATGTCGTCTACAGGGTTACAGGCGGATACTCACACTTTTTTGCTTATTTTGTGGGGCTGCTGTTTGTGGTTTTGGGGGCATTGTGCATGTTCAGGGCTATGCGGAGGATTATTTCTTCCGTTGTGTCCGCACTTATACCGGACAAAAGCCGTTCCATAATGGAAACGCTTTTCGTACAGAACAAGCTGACCTATGGACCAAAGATTACGGTTATTGGCGGTGGCACGGGCCTTTCCACCTTGCTGAGAGGTATGAAGAATGTTACCAACAATTGTACGGCAGTGGTGGCCGTTGGCGACAATGGCGGTTCCTCCGGCAGGTTGAGAAAGAATATGGGGATTATTCCCCCAGGGGATTTGCGAAATTGTTTGATTGCACTGGCGGATTCCGAACCCATGATGGAACGATTGATGCAGTATCGTTTTCAAGGTAACAGCGATTTTGCGGGACATTCCTTTGGTAATCTGCTGATTGCCGCATTGGCTGAGGCGGAGGGCAGTATGGAAGACGGGCTGGCGGTGGCCAGTCAGTTGCTGAAGGTGCGTGGCAGGGTTGTTCCCTCCACTTTGGAGAACATTGAATTGGTGGCGGAGATGGAGGATGGAACCTTTGTCAAAGGTGAGGCCCAAATTCCGATGGCCAGAAAAAAGATACATAGGATGCATACTAATCCGGAGCATCCAAAAGCGCCCAAGGCGGCGATTCAGGCCATTACTGATGCGGATGTTTTGATTTTGGGGCCTGGTTCGTTGTATACCAGTATTATTCCCAACCTGTTGGTGGATGATGTGAAGGAAGCGGTGTTGAAGTCCAACGCTATCAAGGTATATATATGTAACACTTTGACGGAGCCGGGAGAAACCACCGGTTATGGTGCCTATGATCACGTGAAGGCGCTTATTGACCATATGGGAGTGCAGTTCTTGGATTTTATTATTGTGAATAGCGACAGAATTACGGCAGAGGATATGCAACGTTACAATCAGAGTGTTTCTGAACCCGTAAGTCAGGATTGGTATGAACTGAAACGGTTGGGGATTAATGTTATTCCCGCATCCATCACAGATAAAAAGGATTATGCAAGGCATGATCCGGAGAAACTGTCAAATATTCTTATCCAGTTGATTTACAGGATGCGTTTGTTTGGCAAGGGATTCCGCATCTTTGACTATTACTTTATGAAAGATTATTTGCGGTATCATTTGCATCAACGTGAAAAAGATATTAAGCGTACTTTGCGCAAATACCGGGATTAGTTATGAGTTTCGCTGAGAAAGTCCGTAACAATTTGAGCCGTATTGAGAACAGCAGTGCGGATGAGGACAAGGCGGAGTTGCTGGGGCTTTTGAAAATGAGCGGCTCCATCATTGTTCGTGACCGGCTTCCTGGAATTAAATTTGTCACGGAAAATGCCGCTTTGGCCAGACGTGTCATCAGGACAATCAAAAATTATTACGGGGTGCAGACCCAAATTGTTGTCGGACGGGCCCGTAGGCTGAAGAAGAACAATGTTTATCAGGTTTTGGTTGTGCCGTCACCGGCAGTTGCACAGGCCTTGGACGAATTGAGGTTAATAACCTTGGATGTGGAGGAACCTAAGCAAATTCTGAGGAGAACTGATGCCAAGAAAGCATTCCTGAGAGGAGCGTTTCTCGGTGGAGGTACGGTTAACAGCCCTTGCGGGCAATACCATTTGGAATTGGTTACCGGCAGTGAGAGTTTTGCCAGGATTTTGATAAGTGTGATGCGTTCGGTCGGAGTCAGGGGCAAAACTGTAAGCCGTGGTGATAAATTTGTTGTTTACCTGAAAAAAGTTGAAAACATAGTCCTGTTTCTTGGGCTGATTGGTGCCTATAGTGCGGTTTTGGAATTTGAAAACAGTAGAGTTTTGAAGGATGTCCGTAAGAACGTCAACAGGGTGGTGAATTGTGAGACCGCCAATCTCAGTAAGGTAGCAAAAGCGGCGGCTTTGCATATTCGTGCCATTAGCTATGTTGAGGAACATTACGGATTGGTGACTTTGCCTAAAAATGTCCAGGATGCCGCCAAAACAAGATTGTTGTTGCCTGAAGCGTCTTTGGCGGAGTTGTGTGAGCAGTTTGGGGGAATCAGCAAATCTTCCATGAGCATGTATCTGAAACGGATTGTGGATTTGGCAGTTTCTTTGGGAATGAAGAAGGAGTATGAACAATGCTGACAAAAATTTTTAAGGTAGCGGGCGCTGTGATGGCGATAATAGTGGTAATCATTGGTTACGTATTTGCGGACCACATTAATTTTAAGAGTGGTGCTGTACCTGTTTTGATGTATCATGGGATTGGTTATGCTACGACTACGGAATGGGGCAATTTGCTTGTTTCGCCGGAGTTGTTTGAAGTGCATCTGAAATACTTGAAGGATGCAGGGTACAGGGTTGTCAGTGTGGAAGAGCTTGGGGACAGATTTTCTACAAACAAGGCTGTTGAAAAATATGTAGCTTTTACTTTTGATGACGGGTACGAGAACAACTACCGATATGCCTATCCGTTACTGAAGAAATATGGCTTTACCGCCACATTCTACATTATCCGGAATGCCCTAGGCAGGGATGATTATATGAGTGACGAGCAGATTAAAGTTATGCTGAAGGATGGAATGAAGTTTGGTTCCCATACCATGAGCCATTCTAATCTTACGCTTATTGACAAGAGCCAGTATGTCAGGGAAATACAAGGTTCCAAGATGTTGCTGGAACAAAGGTTTGGTTTTGATGTGGAAAGTATCAGCTATCCTTACGGGGCATATAATGAAGATGTTGTGAAAGAAGTCGTGGGTGCGAGATATAAATTCGGGGTGGCGGGAAAGTACGGCATAAATACGGCGGACAGTTTTAATGACAGTCCGTATGCTATGAATAGAATAGGTATATATACCGATTGTGCTGGAGATGCCAGCGCTTTTGCACATACCTTGGAGAGGGCCTATTTCGTGGGTTATCTCAGGTATCGTGGTATCGACCTTGTTGAAATGAAAAAAATTTTCAAAAAACACTTGACATTCTGAGCGAAAAGTATTATCATAGCAAAGTCGCTTCGATGAGGGGCGGCGATGGAACCTTGAAAACTGAAC